>JAUUYJ010000003.1 GCA_030588275.1 Candidatus Zixiibacteriota bacterium
GCAAGGGATGTTTTGTACGCTGTTAACTACATATATCGGTCTGTATCCGGCCGCATTTATTGGGCAACCGGATATGGAAGTTGTTGTATGGGATGACGACGGATTCGGCTATCCCGGCACCGAGCTGGGTCGCGTTCTGGTTCCGTTTGCTAACCTTCCGGTAGCGATGGGGTATGTTACCGTCGATCTGAGTCTGTTAAATTCGGGAGAGCCGTTTGTTTTCGCCGACGGGGCTGAGTATCACGTTGGCCTCACCTGCCCCAATCAAGAGACAGATGTAACCTCTCTGGCAATTCTTTCAGATGATGGTAGTCAGGGGCAGATACGTAGTTCTGAATTCTGGAATGGCCAATGGGGATTCATGCTTGATGACTGGGGGATTGATGTTAATTTTCTGATCGGTGTTGATGTTTGCTGTGCGCCGATTCCATTTTCTGAGTGTGTCCGGCAAAGCTACGATGTCGGGACTGAATATTATTGGACACAACCGAACTCCTACGGTGACGATTATTATAACATGAGAATGTCGGCTATTCATGGCCGAGATACATTGGCCGGAATTGGCCTGACATTATATCAACCGGGAACGGTCGGAACGCCCGACCTGGATCTTTTTGTCTGGGGATCGCTGGGAGGATGGCCGGACCTGTCTAACGTGATTTACCAGACGACGGTTGCTCACGTAGATATCGCCTGGTTTCCTGACTATGTCCATGTCGATATGAAGAGTGAAAATATTGTGGTTAGTTCCGATTTTCATGTCGGCTGGTCAACCAATGAAGCAAGCGATCCTAACGGAGTTTTGGCTGGATTATCGGACAATGGTGTGTATGGTACTGGAAGAAGTAGCTTCTGTCTTGAAACGGCAGGGTGTGTTTGGACTTCAATGTATGATAATTATGGGATGGATGTCAATTTCCAGATCTATGCCGATGTCTGCGAGGATCAATATAATAACTGCTCGACTCAGTTTGAATATTGTAACCTGGCCTATTTCTGGCGCCTGCCGGATCGATTCGGAGATATTGGAAATTATCAAAAAATAACAGGTGGGTTTACCCCATGCCGGTTGGAAAAAGTTAGGTTGGCTTTGTATGATTGGGATGAGCCGAACTCTTATTCACAAAACTCTGAGGTACAAGTTTATCTGGCCAATGGACCGGATGGATTGCCCGGAACCAAGCTGGGTGGGGTGATTCTAACTCCGGCCGATTACGTATTATTTCCCGGCATGACCGAAGTTGATTTTTCTGCCCAGTCGATAATCTTTCTCGGTGATATCTGGGTTGGGATCGAATCGTTCGCCACCGATACGCTTGAGGGGATCGCGACCCTTTCGGACGACGGCTCCTGCGGTAATCGGCAATCGGCTGAGAACTGGAATGGACAGTTTGGCTATATGATTGACGATTGGGGAATCGATCTGAACTTTATTATGGAAGTGGAGATATGTTGTGAAGAGCCACCTCCAAATCCGTGCGGACCGGGGGCAGACTGGCCTACTTCGGGCGGCAATTTCCGCCGGACCTCGGCGACTGCTTCAACAACCGGGGATGCCAAGTGCAAGCAAACCCTCTTATGGACCGACAACGATCCTTCCGGGTTTATTTATTCCCGACCGATTATTTACGATAATGTCTTGATCGTCTCATACAACGATTTCCTGCGTGGGTACGATGTTAATAGCGGAGCGATACTTTGGACCATCTCTGGGTTGCCGTATATCGGTAGCGGGTTGCGGAATTCGGTTACCGCCTATGAAGGGTACGTTTACTTTGGTGGTGGGAACGCTCGTAGTTTCAGTCGGGCTGATGTTTATACCGGAGTTGTTGATTGGAGTCGAAATGTCTTAAACGATCCGTTGGCCGGTAATACTATCTATATCACCTCTGTTATTTTAGACGGTGTTGTTTATTTTGGTACCGGCGCCGGGGAGTTGTATGCGCTTGATATAAGTACCGGGCTAAATTTTCCGGGATGGTCGGTTAATCCGGTAATGCTTGATGGTGATATTTTGCAGACCTTATCATGCAACGATTATGATCAAATCTATGTTGGCACCGATGGACTGTTTGGAAATGGCAACGGCACCCTGTATGCGATATATGCCTCCTCCGGATTTATCAACTGGGCTCTGACCAACGATGGGACCGGGAGCGGACTATTGGGATACGAAATTGACCGTGATAGCACTTATTCGGTGACGACCGAAATTCTTCAGGGTCCCATCGGGTATGATAATAGTACCGACCAACTTTTCTTTATGACAGCCTTCTCAAACGAAATAGCCGGGGCACCATCCGGCGGACGTTATTCGGTTTCGGCAACTAATGGCTCGGTTCTCTGGGCTATGCCGGGTCGCTTCCCGCGCTTTTCCGGGCCGGTGATTGAACAGAATAATTTGGTATATTTTACCGCTCTTCGAGGCTGGACCAGCGAACCGACCGCGACCGATGCTGTGGTCAAATATTCCGGAGCAATATATTGGCAGACGGATGAATGCTTCAATGCACTCAACTGGGTTGAAGGAGTGATTGACTGTCAACCGTTATCGGCAGATTTACTTTACGTGGGTAACATTGATGCTCAATTTATTGTCCTGAACAGTGAAGATGGTTCTTCAGAATTTGAACACAATTATCTTGCAACCGGTAGTAACCGGGGTGTGGGAGCGGCGATTGATGCTACTCATGTAATCTTTACCAATCGGCAGGGAGATATTTTTGTCTTTACCAATCAGGCCGACCGACCTCGCCTTAAAATCTTATGCAATGGATGTGATCGGTATGAGCCAGTACCATTTTTCTCTTCGTCCAGTTTCATCGTAACCTTTGAAGATGTCTTTATGAACAACGGTTGTGCCGACCTGGAATTTAGCCTGTCGGTCGATACCGAAGCACCTGTCTCAATTACCACTGTTAATCCACAACGGATCGACCGGATGTCGATGCTTGCTGACCGATTGGTAGAAAATGACTATCCAATTTTGACCGCCAAGTTGGCCTTCACGATGCGAATTGACAGCGATGAACTCGATCCTGAGTTTTATGTTTCCGCCTATAGCAAGGATTCATACAGCACAACCGCCGCTTATGCACCACCAGCCTGGCTAAACGGTATTGTTGTGTCGAGCGGCATATTGGCACCGGGTGAATCATTTGACATTCAGTATGATGTCAACGGTCCGTTGGTCACCAGGGGACAGCATTCTGCTTATGTCACGATTTCGACTAACGATCAGTATTATCTGAACAGCAGTATCGATCCGGTTTGTCAGTTAGGCGTTCTGGGTGGCTGTTTGCAGGCTGAGGATGTATTGGTCTTTGGTCAGGCGGAACAGAACCGGGCACCGGTCCACAATACCGGAGAATTTGGTAACCAAAACAGCAATAATCTTTTTGAATTTGACGGGGATGATTTGATGTTTTGGCAGGGTGGTCTCTTTTTCTCAGCCGCTCCGACCGGCGGAAATAATTTAACCGCTCCGTTTAGGATGGCCTGGACGACCGATTCGTGGCATGGTGCTGATCCGCCCGATTTCTGGAATTCCCTGTTGCCCGATCCGAACAGATGCGGCAGTTGTGAACCGTTCGTAACGCCCGATCCGATTCTTATGGGACGGATGACGCATGATGGTGGGGCGACCTATGACAATCTGTACGGGTACGGGGCTGTCTATCGTTACATCGATTCGGTTATTAATTTCGACTGCTTTGGTTCTGGGTGGGACTGGTCCAACGCTTCGTGCGAATTTGATAATGCTTTGACTTTGGGGATTGCGGTTGACGAGCAGATGTATGGTGTTATCGGCGAGGCACGGTTAAATAACGTCATTATATACCGTCTTGATGTCGAAAATCGAAACCATCCGTCTCCGATTGATGATATTTATGTCGGTGCTTTCCAGGACTTCGATCTGCAGAACAACGGATTTGACGCCTGGAAATTCGACGCCGGTAATTCTATTGCGTGGGGTGCATCGTGCGCAGGAGTCGATGTCAGCCATACCAAAGTTGCCGGGATGGGGAAAATCCCTATGGATGTTGATCCGATGATCGGTGTCCGAACGATTGATGCGCGGCAGGCGATGTGGCATGACGATAATATCGCACTCGACTCAATGTATTACTGGATGACGCAGGAACCGGGGCAAACGGCTCAAGCTGGCATTGAGCTGGCCTGGCCCTGTGATAACATCACCGAAAGTGATGATCGGGATGCCTGGTTTAGTTTCACACGTCTGAACTTTGACCCTAATGGTCAGTACAATTTTGGCCTGTACTTTTTCGCCGAGACTGATGGTGATGTCAATAACGACGCCGAATATGTCGACCTGGCACTTCTTGTCAATCAGTTTTGTGGCTTCTCACGCGGCGATATAAACGACGATGGCCTGATCAATCTGGCCGATGTCGTTGCCCTGAATCTCATTCTTCATGGTGGAAATGGCCCACTGTTTGAACATCTGGCTGACGTGAACAACGATGGTTATGTTAATATTGCCGATGTTCTGCATTTGGCCAATTACTATTTTGATTGCACCTGTACCGCTCCTCCGCCGGTAGGCGCCTGGGTTCTTCCGGTTATTTGTCCATAATCAAACAGTTTTATGTTCTAGTCAGGCTGACCCTTATTGGGTCAGCCTTTTTTTTGTTTTGATCGTTAGACCGCTTGAACGGTTTTGCAGTATCGGCTATACTATATATTATGAAGAGGTGGCGTCTTATAGTAGATGGAGGGCAGAGCGGCCAGTTTAATATGGCGGCTGATGCTTTCCTGCTGAGTAGTTCAGAAAACAGTTCGTCCTGTCCGACCTTGCGAATATACGATTGGGATAAGCCGACGATAACGATTGGATATCATCAACATCTGGACAATGCTCTTGATCGCTCCCGTCTGGGATCGACGCCGGTAGTTCGGCGAATTACCGGGGGACGGGCTCTGTTTCACAACGACCAGGCATTGACTTATGCGGTGGCCGGAAATTTCAGTTCCTCACCTGAGCTGGGTCAATCAATTAAAGAGAGTTATATAGAGATTTCGCGTGCGATAGCAAATTTCTATCATGCGATTGGGATTGAGGTCTGTGTTGCCCAGCGTGATCGGCCCGTAGTTCTCTCATCGACGCTTGCGGTCCAGAAGGACTGTTTTTCTGCGGTCTCTCGTTGGGAAATTACGTCAGAGGGGCGTAAGCTTGCGGCCGGTTCACAACGGCGCACAAAGACCGCCATAATGCAACATGGTGTTATAATAATCTCTCCCTCAGCCGGCCACCCGGCTCTAAGGTCAACCACGCAACTCAATGATGGAGAAGAGGTTTTGTCGGATAGTACAGATCGTTCCAAGTTGACTAAAGCATTAAGCGACGCCTTCTCCATGATTTATGGAGTCGCATTTGACAGTAAACCGTTTACACCGGCAGAAATCGTGACGATTAACCAGGATTTGAATCTGTATAGAAATTTAAATAGGGCCGAAAATTTGATTGAACAATAACCGTCTCTCGACAGTCATAAGGTTGGAGGATTGAGCGGGAAAGGGAAAAAAGCGCTTGACTATCCGGGACGGAATGTTGTATTTTTGACTTTCTTTGGTATTCAGTTTTCGGGCGGAATCCAAAGGAGCGGATCGCTTTGATGCGATCTATGAATGTTGTGAAATTGGAAAGGTTTGGGTGCAAGGTTTGTCGGGTAAAAACAGATCTTATAGGAATCGAATCCCTCACACAAACTCAATCAGGATAGATACTCACCCCAGTGAGGAGGGTTTCGTTATGCGAAGCCGTGGTTATAGTTATTTGGCAACCTCATTAATTTTGACGGTTGTTATCTTATTACTTGCCGGTTCAGTTTTCGCCGCTTCTGTTGGTCGTATTAAAGGTGTCGTGACCGACAAGAAAACGGGTGAACCGCTGATTGGCGTTTCGATCCAGATTGAAGGAACGACTCAGGGAGCAAAAACCGATTTTGATGGGAACTTTTTGATTCTGTCGGTCTCTCCGGGAACGTACAATCTGCTCTTCACCGCTATCGGCTATGAAAAGATGAGAATGACCGAAGTAGCTGTTGCGACCGATCAAACCAGTGAAAACAATATTCAGATGAAGTCGGCTGTTATTGAAACCGGTAAAGTTGTAACCGTTGTCGGTCGCAGAAAAGGAATCGACATTAACCAGACCGGAACGATTTCGATCAAGACGGCCCAGCAGATTCAATCGGCACCGGTTGCATCGGTTGACGATATTCTGGCCAAAGAGACCGGAATTACCAGAGATGCCGACGGAGAGCTACACGTTCGTGGTGGACGATCGGGCGAAACGACCTATCTCGTCGATGGGGTCAACTACTCTGATCCTCTGGGTGGTCGTGCTCCGGTTGATGCCGGTATCAACATCTCCGCCTCGGCGGTTTTGGAGTTACAGGTTATTAAGGATGGTTTCGACCCGGAATATGGTGAAGCCTTATCCGGAATCGTAAAAATCACCTCTCCGACCGGAAGTGCGGAAAAGACTCGGACCAATATCAAATTCGATACCGATGATTTCGGAAGCAAAAACCTTAATAAATATTCTGAGAATTACGATGTATTGCAGTTTACGATAAGCGGACCGGACCCCTTTCTGACCAACCGCCTTCTGCCTGCTTTGGGGATCAATTATTTTGAGGATAAAGAATTTACTTTCTATCTGTATAGCCGGGCCTTTAAGACTGACACCCGGACGCCATATTCAAGATACGGAACTCCGGCAACAAGTAAGACCTATCCTGATCTTACCCTTCTCGGAGTAAATGTGCCAGAGCGCCAGTACAACCTTTATAATATTGATGCTACCTTAGCCTTTAATCCGACGTCCAATATGTCGGTCAAGGCGATGTTTAAAGGATCCTGGAGACACGGAACCGATTTCCTCTGGGGTAATCGCTTCTCACCGGCAACGGCACCTGTTTATGATCACAATACCAGAACCTTTTCTTTGCAACTGAAGCAAATCCTTTCCAAATCTACCGATTATGAGTTGAACTTTTCTTACTGGGGCTCCCGATATGAGAGTCAGCCGGGCGACCCCAATCATCCAGGGCAAGGGCTTGACCCCGACCAGATGTTATTTAGTGACGAGTACGAAACCTTTACCGATATCAACCGGAACTATGTCTTCGATACCTATGAGCCATTTTTAAATATTTGGCCCGATTCAGTCAGGCATGGTGCCATTTATATTCCACACCGGGATTCATCAGATCTAGTTGTAAACGTTGATGCTCAGGTTGGCGGTAATTGGTTCCCGATGTACGACATGAATAATAATGGTTTGATCGATGGGTATGAAGGTGAACCGTTTGTCGATGCCAACGGTAACGGCATGTACGATTACGGTGACCAACTGACCAAAGATGTCAACGGTAACAACTATTTTGATGAAGCATATCGCGATGTAACGTCACCGACCTGGACAACCAGGGAAGAGCCATATTTGGATGGTGATTCATCTTTGGGAGAACCGTTCACCGATATCAATCGTAATGGTGTCTATGATCTGGGAATCGACAAATGGGTTACTGCCCTTGATGATTTCCGCAACCAGGATTTGGATCGCAACAATGTCTATACCGGCCCAAGTGATCCTTGGCAACCGGGGATTCCGTTTGAAGATTATAATGGTAACGGTGTCTTTGATGAGGCGAACAATCGCTACGATCCGGGTGAACCATACATTGATGTAAATAAGAATGGTCGCCATGATCTTGGAGGTGACAATGCCTCGGCCTTTTTACTTTACGGCTATGCTCAAGAAGGTACCTCAAACGAATGGGTTATTGAGCAGGTTGATAAATATACCGCCAAGGGTAACTTCAAAAAAGCCCTCGGTCGTGCTCATGAGGTAAAGGCCGGTTTTGAATTTCGTAATGAAAGAGTTTCAGTGTCAACCATCGCTGGGTTACAGCGGCGTGATGACAATTCCTTAGACGACGGCAACCCTTATGCTGGTCGTGGGCAGGTGCGAGATTTTTATTCACGTAATCCCAGTATTGTTGTTTTATATTTCCGTGATAAGATTGAGTACGGTTCACTGGTGGCCTCATTGGGCTTGCGCGCTGATCTGTTTTTCCAGTCATCTCTGCAAGGTGTTTCGACGGTTCAGGATGAAACCGGGCATACAATTCAGAAGCTCAGAAACAAATTTTCACCTCGGGTTTCGATCAACTATCCGATTTCAGAACGGGCGATGATTCGTTTTAACTATGGTCATTTCTACGAACTGGCCAGCTATACCAGAATGTATCGCACGGCAAACCCGTTTGAGCAAGGCGGGGCATCGTTGGTTGGTAATCCCAATCTTGATTATACCAAAACGGTTAATTACACCTTTGGTGTCAACTATGCCTTTACCGATGAGTACGCTCTGAAAGTATCTGGATTTTATAAAGATTACTTTGATATCATCGCGACCACAGCTTTTATCGATGAAAATGGGTTTTCACCATTTTCCTATTATGACAATACCGATTATGCTCGTGTGCGAGGATTAGAGGTTGAAGTCACTCGAGAGGCTTCCCGTTTTATCAACGGTACCCTTAGTTATGAATATTCCTTTGCCTTCGGTAAGTCATCTTCTGATTCGGAAAACTATGAGCTTTTCTTAGCCGGTAATGATATTCCGATCAAAGAGAATCCTCTGGATTGGGATATTCGTCACCGAGTTAGATTGTGGTTACAATTGTATTTCACCGAGCGGGACAAACCAAGCTTGTTTGGCGTGTCGATTCCTACTGATTGGGATATGTCGGTGACATGGTCGTTCCAAACCGGATTCCCGTTCAAACCGGATAAATCTTTCCCGGGCTTGATTCTGGACGTGGGTGAGTTACCTCAGGATAACTCGATGCGTTTGCCATCAACGACCCAAACCGATGTCAAATTTCACAAGCGCTTTGGTATCTCAAGTATGCGCTATACGTTCCAGATATGGGTCAACAATCTGTTTGACAACCGCAACGTCGTCAGAGTTTATTCAGCCACCGGTCGGCCGGATACCAACAACAACCAATCAGGTGTTATTGGTGGTGGTACCGAAAGACAGGCTGTGCCGACTAACTGGGGTCGCGGCCGCCAGATCATTGTTGGATTAGGATTGCAGTTTTAAGGATGAGCCTCATTGCGGTTTTATCCTCGATATATAATGAATGGGAGAATAGAAATGTTTTGGACTTCTAAAATATCAGGTCGATCGGTGATGTTGCCGGTCTTGGCATTACTACTTTGCCTTCTTCTGCCTGGAATGGTTTTTGGCCAGGCCAAGGTAGGAACGTCGGGTGCCAAATTCCTGGATATTGGTATATCAGCACGAGCAATGGGAATGGGTGAGGCCTATTCGGCAATTGCCAATGACGTATCGGCCATTTATTATAACCCGGCCGGGCTAACTCAACTTTTCTCCCGTGAAGCTATGTTTACCCATATCGATTACCCGGCGGATGTGAAATTTGATTTTGCCGGGATCGCTTTTCCGGTTGAACAAATATCGGGTGTTATCGGTATCGGTTTTTATAGCCTCAATACCGGTGATATTAACTTGACAACCTATGCCAATCCAACCGGTACTGGTGAAACTTTTCAGGCTTTGGATTATGCGGCATCTCTGACATATGCTCGTGGCTTGACTGAACATTTTTCGCTGGGTCTGACATTTAAGTATATTGATGAGCGGTTTGATAACGAAACGGCCCGTGGATGGGCGGCCGATATCGGTACTCTATATGATACCGGCTATCGTGGGTTTAAAATTGCCATCAGTATCGTCAATTTTGGCCCGGATATGAAGATGATTCAGCAAGGGTATCCTTTGCCAATCAACTTTAAATTTGGTAGTTCGTTCAATCTGGTCGAAAGCCCCGATCACCTTGCCGTCTTTGCCCTTGAGGGAGCTCACCCGTCGGATAATCTGGAGCAATACAATGCCGGTTTAGAGTACTGGTATCTCGACAAATTTTCGATTCGGGCCGGGAACCGGTTCAATTATGATTCCGATGGATTTACTGCCGGAGGTGGGCTCAAATGGCCTTTGGGAGAAGCAAGCGAAGTTAGAGTCGATTATAGTTACCAGGATTTCGGATTTCTCCGAGAAGTTCACCGTTTCACAATGGCCGTGGCCTTTTAGGAGGGGATGATGACTAAGAATATTACGGAAGGAGACCGAATGAAGTCGGTTCGAGTTCTTACTGTTTGCCTTTTTATGGTAGCGTTTATTTCATTGATGGTTATTGCCGGATGTAGTCCGGAACGGACCGGGACAGCAATTATCAATTCCCCTCCGCAAGTGTTTATAGTCAATACGCCGCCTGATAGCGCACAATTTTCACGCAATCCGGAACTAAACTGGTATGCGACAGATAATGATGGGTTTATTGAAATGTATCGTTATTCGGTGATTCTTGATTCCAATCTTATCATCGGAAGCCAGATAGTGACCCCGGAAGTGTTTATCTCCCAAGCGGCGGATGATCAATTCGGATGGATAGAATTGGAAGTTGATCTGGACAATCCGCAATCATCTGCGTCGGTTCGTCTTTTTGCCGATACTCTTGACCCTGAGAATAATTTTATTACTCAGTACTTCTTTGTTCAGGCGATTGATGATAAAGGTGCTCACTCCTCTATCGCCTGGCGGCGATATTCTCGAAACAATCATTATCCTAACACGCATTTCAAAAACAGCTCAGTCTATATAAATGCCAAGGATACAGCTTCGCCGGCACCAGGGATTACAATGAGTTGGAGTGGGGCCGATTCCGCCGATTGGGGTCGCGCCGAGCCACCGCTTGAGTATGAATGGCGTCTTTACGGTCCTTTCGATACCGCCGCAACTATTTATATCGAATTTATCAAAGAAAACTGCGTTTGGGATCCGACTGTTGACTCTTTTATCAACTGTGTCAATATCCCGGTATTGAATCTTGAGGCACTACCACCGTCAATCCTGAATATCCCACAACCGATAAAACATTCTAAAGGGCCGAATTTTGCAGGTGACCCGACTGATGTTTGGGTGAGTGATTTGGATACCAAGATTTATGATGTTTTCGGAGCGCTGGATTTACCTGAAACCAGTAAGTACAAATTTATCTTCTGGGTTCGCGCTCGGGACGATGGTTTTGTTCCCGATCCCAGTCCTTCTTTTGGTCAATATTATGTTGTTGAAGCAATGTTTGAAAAGAGTGTGGCGATATTAGATGAAACCGGTTATACCGGTGCTACTGGTCGTTGGGGACCGCGGCATATTGATACTGCTCGGGCCGCTTTTAGGGATCTAGTTCATAGTGCTGGTTACACCGATTTTGATGAAACACGCGGAGTTGATTATTTCCATACTGCCAATAAGCCAGCTAATGGGGGGGGGAATATAACTGCGCAACTTCCTGACCTTTTGGATAATTTGTCTCATAAGGTCTTGATTCTTTATAACGACGATGCTTTTACCGGTCCGGTAGAAACTGCCTTTGGCCTGATGCCCAACGCTTTCTTTGCTCTGGATATGGGCGCTAGCTCGTGGATGATGGCTCGTAATATCGGTGATTTTAGAATGGATCAATTTCGTGGCGAAACCGTTCCAAAGTCTCTTCAATTCCAAAAGTATTTTGGGTTTGCCTCTTTTACTATGGAATGCTGGTTTGCCACTTACTGGCGGTCGCGTATCACTCCGGAGAGGGAATTCAATGAAGAATTTATTGAGGCGATCTCATTTCAGGAAGGGTTTCCTAATATTACGGTCGATTATGGTCCTCCCGTAATCAACGGATCTGATACAATTCAAACTTTTATGCAGTCACGGTATGACGACTTCTTCTTTGAGCCTAGTGGTTATATTTTTAGCGGGTTACCAGAGGTGGGTGTTGGTGAAAGAGTTCCGCTGGCCGCTCCTATGTATCTCTATCATTCAAAGAATGGAGAACATTCTATTTTCAACGGAAAAGTGTGTGGCGTGAGGATGCAAAATGGTGACATGAGGACCGCTTGTTTTTCCTTTTCGCCCCTGGCTATGGATACTACCGCTATGCGCGAAACGTTCAGTGTTATGCTTCCTTGGTTAACAGCCAAATTTGAAGATCAGTCAGCGATGAAGGTCGGCACCAACTATAGCACGGCCCATTCTGATATGTCTGAACGTAGATATCGTATTCAACTGTTCCTTGACTATTTGGACCAATCGGCGACACCTGAGGAAGTCACTCGTTATGGAATTGATATGAAGCCGTTTGTGGTGACACCGAACTAATTAGAATTTCTAAAATAGTTAGACAAAAAAACCTGCCTTTGGGCAGGTTTTTTTTGTTGGCGTAATGTTGTTCTGTATCTATTGCCTCTCAATAATTTTGGCTATCGAATCGGCCCTCTTCTGATCTCCTGTCATCAGGTAGGCCGACTTTAGATTGACATAAGCCGCGCTCAGATTGGGATTGGTCTCAATCGCCAGACGAGAGTAAATAATCGAACGATCATATTTAGATGTCAGGCCATACAAAAATCCCAGCTGGTAGGCGGCCTGTGCCTTCAGCCATAAAGGATCGGTCGCCCGCAAATGGGAATAAGAGGTTTCAAAAGAGACTTGGGTATTCGAAAGCCGCAATAATTCCAGGACTTTCAAATGATTATTTATCGCCTCATCATTTCTTTTCATAGCAGAGAAATAGACCGCTTCGGCAAACAGATAGGCCGGATTCTCAAGAAAAAACCGTCTGATAGAATGTCTCAATTCCTCCTGCGGCTCGGTATGCTGGTCGCATACCGTCCCCGGTGGCAGACTGAGGAGACCTAGAGCCGACATCAGGTGGTACGGTTGGCTCCTAAGAGCACTTACATAGTATGATAGGGCAGAATCATTAATATGTTTAATGTAGAACAGGCTTCCTATATTACCCAGAGCATCAGCCGAGGATGGGTGTTGAGCTAACTCAGCATGAAAACGATTGATGGCATCATCAACTCGCCCCATTTTCAAATAAGCGATACCGGCGTTCAGCGCGGCATTTTTGTATCCCGGTTCGAGCCTTCTCAACTCCTCAAATATCTGCGCGGCATTTTCATAATCACCTGAACGAATCGCTTGGTTTCCACGAAGAAAGAGAGATTGATTTTGGTTGTGCAGGTTGGCTCCAAAGAGGTTCATATTGGAAACCAGGAATAAGGCGACAGCTGATCCAAAGATCACGAACAGGCGGCGGGGGAACCGCTTCTCCTTGAATATTTTGAAAAGCTCCACCAGCCCAACCCCACCTGCGATGGCCAGAAAAGGGATCAAGGGGAGACGAAAACGACTACTTATAAAAAAGAGCGTCAGCGTTATTCCATAAATCAGTACAGCAAAAAGTATCGGATACAGTTTGCGCCTCAGCTCTCGACTGATAAAAAATGGAATAATTGCCAACGAAAGTAAGAGTGAGAAACGGACCGGAAGGAGGCGCAGGATGTGGTTTCCAAAAACTGCTTCCTGCAGAGGGCGGTTGTTAGATATCTCATTTCCCGAAATCAGATAATACGACTTTTTAGCAAGTAGCGACAGAAACTGTCCCGGCTGATCGACAATCTCTCCGATTGTTTTGCTCATCCAAAATGAGGACTGCTCAGAATATTTTAACCTTTTCCCGGTCTGTTGGTACTGCAACCAGTCTGCCTCCTCAATTGTCCAGTCTTTTCCAAAAGGGGGCAGGGCGGCGGTCATGCCGTCTGAGGATGAGTTATTGCCGATATAAAAATTTATTCCTCCCTGATAGGAGACCGGAATCAGCTGACCGGAGCCGAGGAAATTAATTGCCGTAACTGGTGCAATTGTTAAGACCACGACCAAGGCAAACTTGGCGCAGTTTGTAACGGTTTTTTTTCTAAGCTTGATATCTCTGAACCCTTGCAGAAAATAAATTAGAACCGGAATTATTAGAATCAAAATCGTTGGGCGCGTAATTGCGGCCAAACCAAATAACAGACCGCCGATTAATAATTTGTGGAGGTTTGATTTACCATAAAAAATAAAATAAAATGAAGCGAGGGCCAATAGAACAAAAAGCCAGTCCAATAAAAGTTCTGCTTCAAAAAACGTGCTGATTGGATAAAGTAGATATAATAAAGCGGCGACGGTGGCCGCTTTATAGTTGGTCAACTTCAGACCAATTTTAAATATCAGTAACAAGGTGAGACAACCGCCAATCAACTGGGCGACTCGGGCGAAAAGTAACGATCCACCCGAAAATTTGAAAACAGCTCCGAGCCAAAGAGGGTACAGCGGTGCCCGGAAATACGGACTGTTGGCCAACAGGTCTCCCTGAGATATAAAAACGGCCCAATTATAATGATAGCGGGAATCGATTGACAGGGCTGATACAGATTCCGGGTTTTCCATACCCCAGAATAAGTAGAGTCCTTTAATGATTATCCCGGCTCCCAATATCAGCCAAAGAGCTATTTTTTCCCGTTGGTTCATATTGATAAATATAGCCGGATTGAATGCTGAATTCCAAGGTCAATAATTTTGCATACGCAAAACGGATCAGGATGAACCGATTTGCAGATTATATGAAGTTATGGGGAGAGTATAGGGCTAAACCCTCACCCTGAACGTAACATGTGTTATAGCAATATATTGCGTACGTCAAGAGAGTTTAGTGGGGCTGGATGATCTCACAGAAAATGAGTAAAACCTACCTTTTGGGAGTGGCATGGCTCTTGCATAAACAGCCTATAGAACTGCTTTTTAGGAGGTTTGATGCGTCAATTGAGATCGCTTTTGATATGCTTGTCTGTTTTTGCCATGGCCCTTTCTCTGCCTTCTATTTCTTTTGGGGCATTGATCTCCAGTTCTGTCGATTCGGCTCGGGCTGATCTTGATTCCGGCTCAACAATCGAGCTACTGCTATCATTTGAAAACGACCTTGATATTACCGCTTTGAAAATGGACAATTTACGCCGTAAGATGTCGCGTCAGGAAAATTACCGTCTGGTTATGGAGCGCCTGGAATCTGGTCGAAAAGAGCTGGAAGGTTCAATTTCAAATAAATTGCAAACTCTCCAAAAGGCGGGAGAAATCTCAAGCTTCAGATTTTTTACATCCTCAAAAACGGTTTTGGTTTCGGCTCAATCATCGGCGATTGATCAATTGAAATTGCTTCCCGGCGTTAGATTGATTAGCCTCAACCACAGAATTTCTCTTATCGAACCGGTTGACGAAATACCTTCTCTCGTTTATGCCAAACCGACTGTCGATAATGCCGCCTTCAATGCCATTGGAGTTTCCTCCCTATGGAATTTGGGTTTAACCGGTCGGGGACGGTTAATCTGTTCCTTTGATACCGGCGTAGATGGTGCGCATCCTGCCCTGTCGAGAAAATGGCGCGGTAACAATGGTGGATCGGTCTCAGCTTCATGGTTTGCTCCGCGTGGTGATTCACTCCCTTATGACAATATTGGTCATGGCAGTCATACTATGGGGGTCATGATCGGCTCGACAACCGACGATACGATTGGGCTTGCACCTGATGCCGAATGGATCTCCGCGGCAGTAATCGATCAGGGGGCCTCATTCTCAGCCACCCTGTCCGACATCTTATCAGCCTTTGATTGGGCTTTAAACCCGGATGGTGACCTTAATACTTTTAACGATGTTCCTGATGTTATCTGTAATAGCTGGGGCGTCCCGGCAGGGATTTTAGGAAGCTGTGACAATACTTTCTGGACGGCGATTGATAATGTCGAAGCGGCCGGTATCTTTACCGTCTTTGCCGCTGGTAACGAAGGACCGAATCCAGGAACGATCAGAAATCCGGCCGACCGGGCAACCTCGCCGACCAATGCTATGGCAGTTGGGGCGATTGATCCGGCCAGTTCGGTCATTGCAAGTTTTTCAAGTCGTGGTCCGTCAGGATGCGGCGGTGCGATTAAACCGGATTTGGTTGCGCCTGGGGTAAATATTTATTCATCCCACAAAGATGGAACCTACAAGGTGATGTCGGGGACTTCGATGGCGGCACCGTTTGTAGCCGCCTTAGCCGCCTTGATTCGTCAGTATAACCCGGAAGCAACGGTCGCCGATATCAAAAATGCTTTGATGGCCTCAGCCGATGATCTTGGACCGGTCGGCGATGATAATAGTTATGGTATGGGTGCAATTAATGCCACTCGGATATTAGATTATATTGAGGCACCTCGTCAACTTCAGGTGGTCGTGGCAGGTCACACAATTACTGGAGGTGACGATCAGTTTGCCGATCCGGGTGAGGTCGTACAACTGATTTTGTCGATCAATGAACCGTCTGGTCTGACCGACTCGGTCGATATCTATTTAACCAGCCAGTCCGAAACTGTGGCGACCGGTGCGGATGTGCTTCGTTTTTACTTTTCTCCCGGATCGACTTTTGCCACCAGCTCAGAAGCATTTTCAATAAATATCTCGCAACAAGCAATTTCAGGACAAACGGCGTCGCTTGAGGCCAATTACAATATCCCCGGTCAGGTCGAAATGCAAACCACCCAATTCTCCATTCAGATTGGACAGGTTGTTCCCGGTACGATTACGTCATTACAGGCTGGAGAGATTAAACTGGGGTTATCAGATTTTGGCCAGTTTGGATTTGGCTCCGGTTCTATCTATCAAGCGGGGGGAGATGGTTTTCAATTCAGGTCTGGTACCAACCTCCTTTATGAAGGTGGCCTGATTGTCGCCCGAAGTGGATCGATGGTGTCAGATGCGATCCGATCGGCTGATGGTAGTTTTAAAACCAGCGATTTTATCCCCGAACCGGGTGGTCCAATCCTCCCGGCGGTCAGTTTCGATTCCTCATTATTCTCGTTTTACTCAGATGGTCATGCGGTTGCACCGATTCCGATCTCAATTCGCCAGAATATTTCTCATAACAATAGTAATTATATTATTGTCGAGTTTGAACTGACCAACCCAATGCCTGAGGTAATCAACAATTTATCGGTCGCCTTTTTCTGTGACTTTGATCTGATTCGTTCTGAAGATCGGCTTGAATATGATGACGAGATCGGTCTGCTATATCAATACAACTTTTCAACCGGAGAGTATGTCGGTTTGGTAGGATTGGGCACCAATCAGTTTGGATACCTGGCGGTCAATGAGGGTGGGGTTGACAAGGCCGGATTTAGCAAGTTGGACAAGTACAATCTTACCATGCAGGCGGTACCGGAACTGCGCGGATCCGGTACGGGTGACTGGTATATGGTTATTGCTCGACAGATCGCCAGCCTTGATGCTTTTTCTTCTGAATCGATGACCATCGCAATGGTGGCGAGTGGTTCACTTGAGGAACTGCGTATGGCGGCTGAGTTGGCTATTGAAGCTTACATGGGTGTCCTGGATGCTGATGAGGAACGGGCTCTTCTTCCCAGAGAAATAGAGATGAAACAAAATTTCCCCAATCCGTTCAACCCGACGACAACCATAAATTATGTTTTGCCAGCCGCACAAACAGTTTTGTTAAACGTCTATAATGTGACCGGACAAAAGGTTCGCATACTGTTTGAGGGCTCGGCCCAAGCGGGTGAAAACAGCGTAGTCTGGGACGGTCGGGATGATTCCAACCGAGCGGTCGCCTCCGGTATCTATTTTTACCGGCTCCGAACTGAGAACGGAGAGGTTATAACCCGTAAGATGGCCTTGTTGAAATAGGAACAGAGATATGTTATATTGCCATGTCAATGAAAACGTATATATGCTGACCGCAAAAACTATGGTGAGAAAAATGACCAAGAAAACAATTGCCACTCTGATAATAACCGCGATCCTGTGCGGATGCCTTACGACTTCAATTTTCGCCGTCGCTCCAACCGAAGAGGTTATCCAAAAGATGAAAGAGACCGGGCGCTTTGACCGGTTTGTGGAGCAGATGAGGGAAAAACGATTGGCCGGGATGGATCAGGGGGACCTGGACAAACTGAATAGCCGTATGGCCGCAAGTGCAAATGTTGTCGATACGCAAAATATTCTGGTTATCCTGGTTGATTTCCCCAATAAACTGTACAGCTCAGGATATGCCGCCGCGACCCCTGATGATTTTGATTCACTTCTGTTTTCTACCGGACGGAAAAATCCGACCGGGTCGATGACCGAATTTTATATCGAAAATTCTTATGGAAAATATGTGATTAAAGGGCGTTCTGTTGGTTGGTATTCAGCCGGTGCGGAATATGAAATGTTTGGCGAAGACGGATTTATGGATCCCAGCGAAATCGTTCGTGGAGCGGTTTATAGTGCAGATGGCATCGTCGATTTTTCGGAGTATGACAATGATGGTGATGGTTATGTTGATGGTATTATTGTGGTTCATGCCGGGACCGGGCATGAAGAATCTGGAAATGGGGATGAAATCCACTCCCACAGTTCATCACTATTTCCGGCAGTGATGGTCGATGGAGTAAGCGTTCGCAAATATACGATTCAGCCTGAGGAGACAACTTCAGGTGGTGGGGGGATGATTGCTATTGGTGTTTTCTGCCACGAATGGGGTCATGTTCTTGGCCTTCCCGATCTGTACGATATCGATTATAGCTCATCCGGTTTAGGGCGTTGGTCACTTATGGCGTCCGGTAATTATAATAATAGCTCAAAAACACCGGCTAGTTTTGATGCCTGGTGCAAGAAAAAACTAGGCTGGCTTGCTCCAACACGTCTTCTGTTTAACGCCAGCGGGCTTCAAATTCCAGCCTCCGCTTTTAACCCGGTCTGCTATGAATTGAGCCTAAACGGCTCACTTAGGACTGAATACTGGCTTGTCGAAAACCGGTATAATACCGGCTTTGATTCTTACTTGCCGGGTGAAGGAATTATCATCTATCATATTGATGATAATGTTGGCAGTAATGCCAATGAGTGGCATCCCATAGTATTTCTGGAGCCAGCCGACGGAAAGTTCGATTTGCAATACAAGCGTAACTCCGGCGATGGATCGGATGCTTGGCCGTATGGTGCGGCAAATAATTTTCATGACAAGACGGTTCCGGATTCCAAATATTACGGTTCCGGTTTTTCATCACAGGTTGCCGTATGGAATATATCCCCGATTGATTCGGTCATGACGGTCGATCTTGAAGTCTCTTTTACCCGCCCCTGGATTGAGGGAAGTGGTATCGTTTTTCGTGATGATGTTTTTGGTAATGGTAATTTAAAAATCGAAGCGGGTGAAAAAATACAGGTTTTCCTGACCATAAAAAATGAATGGGCCAGCACCGATAATATAACGGTAACGATGACCAGCGATAATCCGGCTTTGTCGATCCCGATTGATGTGGCCGATTTTGGAACTCTGGCCACAGATCAATCTAAATCAAATGGTACTTTCCCATTTGAGTTTGTCGTTCCACAAGAGTACGAATCTCACATCGACTCCTTTTATTTTGAACTGGTTTCCGATGGTGGAAGCTATACGACCTCATTCTCAGCCGAAGCTTCGGTTGGCAAAGCTCAGATTCTAATCGTCGATGACGATAATGGTGATCCTGAGAATCTTGAAGAGTATCTGTTTTGGCCGATTAAGAACAATCGCATTCCGACCGACATGTGGCCAAAGAAAACTTCCGGTTCACCCGATTCTGCTACCCTCTCAAATTACCACGTAGTGATGTGGCTAACCGGTGGTTATCGAGACAACCTTTTAACGGTCGCCGACATCTCGGCACTCAAAGGGTTTCTCAATCAGGGTGGTAATCTGTTTTTGACCGGACAGGGTTTGGCCAAGCAGTTAAGTTTCCAGGATTCTGATTTCCTGAATAATTATCTGAAAGTGCATTATATTGATTCAACCTTTAGCTCAATTCCAATTCAATACGGAATTTCTGGGAGTAACATTTCTGACGGGTTAGATATGCTTGCTTTGGGAACGCCCGGTGTCGTTAATCAGACAGTTTTTGACCATCTGCTTCCGATTGGAGAAGGAGTTCCTGAGCTTCAGTACCTCAGGCATAACTATGCTCCCGACCTACCGGATGATTTCAGTACCATATCGTATGCCGGCGAGTATAAGTCGGTTTTCATGGGGTACGGAATTGAGGCGATGAAGAATAATGAAGATCGGTTCATAAAGAGCGATACAATTATGGCTCGAATCCTCAGTTTCTTTGGTGATACACCACTTGACGTGGCCGATTTTGATGGGATGGCGATTAATCTTCCGAGGCGATTCCGCATGGAGCAGAATTTCCCCAACCCGTTTAACCCGACGACGGTAATTTCCTATACTATTATGGGATCAGGCTCGCGGCAGGATCGGACCCAAATCGATATCTTCAACGTGCTGGGCCAGCAGGTCATAAACCTGGTTAATCGGGCTGAAACTCCAGGGCAATACGAAGTTGTCTGGGACGGTCGAGACCAAAACGGCCAACCGGTTGCATCCGGTCTGTTTTTCTATCGGATTCAAAGGGGAGAGCAGAGCGAAACGAGAAAGATGATTCTCCTCAAATAACGCGATATCAGTGGCGTTGCCACTTTTAAGCTGTCGCGTACTTCGGTCTATTTGGGCGGACAGGTAAATTTAGTAGCCGTAGGGGTAAATCTCTTACGGCTATTTTTTATCTCCGCCGAGTGCCGGTTTGGGCTAATGACCACCCTTGGCCCAATTCCGATTTAATTACAATTACCTCCCAACAGTTGTTTCACGCCTCCGCTTGTTTAAAAGCGGTGATGGCGCATATTATTTGTAAATAAGGGGGAAATAAGTCCGGTATTGCTTGACAAGTCAAATTTGTGACCTCATATTGAAATTGAGAATCATTCTCAATAGCCGGTTGATTCTCCGTTGAAAGTTATTTTTGGGTTCGGATACCGACGGTCCAGAGGTTGCATTAATTTGAAGTGTGACGTCTAACCCGTTTCACATAAAGCGGTTGGAGTTTTTAAATGTTTGCAAAACGTCTCACTACTTTTACCTTGGTTGCAATTTTAGTGGCCTTATGCTGTACCCCCTCAATGGCCGATCGACGGCAATTTGTCTGGACTTATCAGTACCACACGATGCCGGCAGGAGGAGCCGAATTAGAGCATTATTTCGGGTACAAACTTAGTGACAAAGATTTTCCGGAAAAGGGCTCATTCTCTCAACAGATCGAAATTGAGCTGGGGTTGACCAACCGTTGGGATATTTCAATTTACCAGATGTTCTCGCAGGAGAACGGATCTGATTTTGAATATGATGGGCTGAAACTGCGGACCCGCTACCGGTTATTTGAATCCGGACAGTATTTTGTCGATCCGCTTCTTTACCTTGAGGTCAAGCGACCGGCCGAGCACACGTCCAAAACGGTGGTTGAGGGTAAGCTGATTTTGGCCCGTGATTTCAACCGCTTCTTTTCCGCCTTTAACCTGGTGGTTGAGCGGGAACTTGGAACGGGATTTGAAACTGAGTGGAAGTATGACGTAGGAGTCGGTTACGAGTTTATACCAGCCTTCTCGATTGGGCTGGAATCAAAGGGGAATTTTGAATCCGGTGTTGATGGAATCCAGTCGTTTGGGCCGACCGTGTCGTATGCCAAAGGCTCGGTCTGGTTTTCAACCGGAATTCTGTTTCCGACAACAGTTAAGGCGAGCGATTTTGAGCTTCGCTATATCCTCGGGATATACCTTTGAGAAAGTTGATCATTGGCTCTCTTTTGGCATTACTGATTGGGTGCGCCGCCGCGATAGACGGCAATCGGGTTAGTTCTTCGGCTGACGAATCCGGCCTGTCGCAACCGATTGCCAAGCTATATCAGGGGAAGTGCCAGAGTTGCCATAAACCGATTGATCCGAATAAATTCGACGATGACAAGTTGCGCCTCGTAATTGCCGGGCATCGCAAACGGGCTCAATTGTCATCCGAGGAGGTTACCCAACTGGCCGATTATCTAATCGAGCAAAAAAGGCCACAAGCGACTAATTAGTCACAAGTGACTTTTGGGTCACCAGAGACTAATTAGGATCAGATATAATGTATCACTCCCAAAATCCTGGAGTCGTCTTGATGGCGACTCTGGGGTTATTTATCTCTTCTCCAGCGGATGGCCATTAGGTGGAGTATCAGTAAACAAAAGTTCATTATTGTAACCGGTCGCAGGATGGATGCGCTGTTGCCTGTTGACTATTGGTCCCTTGTCTACTTATATTCCGACCCTGAGTGAGAGAATGCAGAACCCCAATCGTTTATTAATTGGCCAATATCGGCCCGGAAACGGTCTTTTGCACCGTCTTGATCCCCGTACCAAACTGTTGATATCGGTCGGGGTGATGATAGTCGTGCTGTTATTTAAGTCGATAGTTTTCTACCTCTTTTTGATCGGTGCCCTTTTGGTTTTTCTGGCAGTGGGGCGGATCGGATGGAGCGTGATCGGACAGAATTTGAAACCGGTATTGATGTTTATTTTGATAACCAGCCTGTTTCATCTGATTTTTTCCGGTCGTTCCGATATTGAAAGGGTTGATCTGTTCGGCCTCTTTTCCATTGGGCAGAGCGGGCTGTATCTGGCTATCGTTTATTCTCTGCGGATAATGATATTTTTCCTGACGGCGCTATCACTACTCCTAACTACTGGTCCGCTATCGTTTGCCGAGGGGTTGATTTCATTGATGAAGCCTCTTCGTTTGCTTCGTGTCCCAGTGGATGATATCGGTATGATTCTATTTATCGCGCTTCGCTTTATCCCGGTGCTGTCGGATGAAATCGACACCGTTCGGAAATCTCAATTTATTCGGGGAATCTCGTACTCCGGCTCACGCCGGGCCCGGATAAAAAATGCCGCCTCCTTAATCATGCCGCTTTTCTTTTCCGCCTTAAGACGAGCCGATGACCTTTCGGTCGCGATCGAAACGAGAGGTTACCGTTCCGGTCAACCACGGTCGTCGCTATATCCGCTTAAATTTCGGGCCCTCGATTTTGGTGCTCTGACGATTATGGCAATTTTTGTCTGTGGATCATTTTGGGGTCAACTCCTTCTGGAGAAAAGCGGGACGGGACTGTTATGAACGTTCGATTGACCATCGAATACGACGGCACCGCCTACTCCGGCTGGCAGGTCCAACCTCGACAAAAGACGATTCAGGGTGAGATCGAAGCGGCGTTAACGAGGCTGACGTCACAAAAAGTCACGCTTCATACGGCTGGTCGGACCGATTCTGGCGTTCATGCGTTGGCGCAAACGGCCAACTTCAAAATAGATCACACCCTCCCGGTCGAAAAGTACCGAGATGGCTTGAATTTTTACTTACCCAATGATATATTGATTGCCACCGCCGAGGTCGTGGATGAGCAATTTCATTCTCGCTATTCGGCGATTTATCGGAAGTACCGATATTTAATTGCCAGCGAGAAATCGGCGATTAATCGTTTCAGGCGTTGGGAAGTGACCGAGCAACTGGATTTGGCATCAATGAACAATGCGGCTGGCTGGTTGATTGGTGAGCGTGACTTTGCCAGTTGCTGTGTAATATCGTCGCAAAAGGAAAATAACGAATGTATTCTGTACGATTCGGCTTGGACCGAGTCGAACGGGATATTAATATACGATGTAACGGCCAATCGGTTTTTGCACAACATGATTCGCTCGCTGGTCGGGTTGATGTATCGGTTGGGTCGCCATGATATTGGTATAAAGCAGTTTCGAGAAATAATAAGTAGTGGCGATCATAGGCTTATTAAGAAAACGGCTCCGGCCTGCGGTCTGTATTTGGTCGGAATCGGGTACTGATAAAGGAGATCGAATAGAATGAAGTTTTTTATTGATACGGCCAATCTGGATGAAATCTGTGAGGCGGCCGAAATGGGGATTTTGGATGGGGTAACAACCAATCCGTCGCTGATGGCCAGAGAAGATGCTTCGTACAAAGAAATCTTAACCGAGATATGCAAGGTTGTGCCGGGATCGGTTTCAGCCGAAGTGGTTGCCATTGATGCCAAAGGGATGATCAAAGAGGGGAAAGAGTTGGCCAAAATCGCCGACAATATCACCGTCAAAATCCCGACCCTTCTGGAAGGGCTCAAGGCGATCAAGGCTTTGACCTCAGAAGGAATCACGACCAATGCGACTTTAATATTCAGCCCGATGCAGGGACTTCTGGTAGCCAAAGCGGGCGCCACGTACGCCTCCCCATTTGTCGGGCGGCTGGATGATATCAGCCATACCGGAATGGATTTGATCGAACAGATGGTGACGATCTATTCCAATTATGATCTGGAGACCGAAGTTTTGGTCGCCTCGGTGCGCAACACTCAGCATGTTATCGAAGCGGCTTTGATGGGTGCGCATGTTATCACGATGCCACTAAAAGTTATCGCACAGCTGATTAAGCATCCGCTAACCGATAGCGGGTTGAAGAAATTTTTGGAAGATTGGGAAAAGGTAAACAAGGGCTGATATGATAGATCGTTATACATTACCGGAGATGGGAGCCATCTGGTCTGAGGAAAGTAAGTATCGGGCCTGGTTAAAAGTAGAGATTGCCGCCAGTCGCGCGCTATCCGAACTGGGTCTGATCCCTAAAAAAGCGTTCAAAGTAATTGAGAAAAAAGCGGACTTTGACGTAAAGCAGATCGAGCGGATTGAGGCGAAAACGAATCATGACGTCATTGCTTTTTTGACCTCGGTGGCCAAATTCATCGGTGAGGAATCAAAGTACGTTCATTTTGGGATGACCTCAAACGATATGCTCGATACGGCTCAGTCACTCCGGGTTAAAGATGCTTCGGCGTTGATCGACAAAAAGGTTGTGCGGGTTTTATCGCTAATCAAATCTCTGGCGAAAAAGCACAAAATGACACCGACAATCGGTCGCACGCATGGTGTCTTTGCCGAGCCGACCAGCTTGGGATTGAAATTTGCCGTTTGGTACACCGAGTTAAAACGGTGCCGCGAACGGTTTAACAACGCCGCAAATGAAATGGCTGTCGGCATGATCTCCGGTGCGGTCGGCAACTTTGCCAACCTTGATCCGATTGTGGAAAAGAAGGTCTGTCGTGAACTTAAATTAAAACCGGCTGAGGTTTCGACTCAGATAATTCAGCGTGATCGGCATGCCGCCTACCTAAGCAGCATCGCCCTTCTGGGGTCATCTCTGGAAAAATTCGCAACCGAGATCAGGAATCTGCAACGGACCGAAATCGGAGAGATGCAGGAAGGTTTTGCAAAAGGTCAAAAAGGTTCCTCCGCCATGCCGCATAAAAAGAACCCAATCACAGCCGAGCGAGTTGCCGGTCTGGCTCGCGTTCTTCGTGGTAATGCTCTGGCCGGGATGGAGAATGTGGCGCTGTGGCATGAGCGCGACATCACCCATAGTTCGGTTGAGCGGGTCATTCTGCCCGATAGTTGTGTCCTGATTGACTACATGCTGTATAAATTTATCGGCTTGATGGAAAATCTGGTAATCAATAAAAAGCGGATGAAGGAAAATATATACATGACCGGTGGTCTGGTCTTTTCTCAACGGCTGTTATTGAAGCTGGCTGAACCGGCCGGGAGTCGCGAAAAAGCGTACGAAATGGTTCAGGATAACGCAATGAAGGCGCACAATGGTGAGGGAATTTTTATCGATCTGGTCAAGGCGGACAAACGGGTCACATCTTTTTTGAGCGACGCCGAGATTGACGATTGTTTCCGGCTTGATTATTATCTCCGTAACGTTGATAAACTATTTAAGCGAGTTTTTTGATGACCGTTGCCCGTGAAGGATATCCGTTTATCTTTGGTACTTTCATGCCCGGCGTGGCGTTGATTCTGTTCTATACGATCAACCATTCCGGATACATTTTGGGATTGGGCCTTTTTTTGATTTCACTTGGTCTTTTCTGCACCGCATTTTTTCGCAATCCGGATCGTGATATCCCGACCGATCTCAATCTTCTCTTGTCACCGGCTGATGGCAAAGTTATCGCGATCAACCGGATCGAAGATGATTATGTTGGGAAATCAGTCAAAGTTGATATTTTTCTCTCAGTCTTTGACGTCCATCTCAATCGCATCCCGATTTCCGGGCAGGTCGATTTTGTCAGTTACCGACCGGGGAAATTTTTCTCTGCCTTCAAAGATAAAGCTTCGACCGATAATGAACGAACCGATGTCGGTATCTCCGGAGCATGGTGCAAAGTCCGGGTGACTCAGATAGCCGGATTGATCGCCCGCCGCATCGTCTGCCGCGCTAATGAAAAAGATGCGGTTCAATTGGGACAATTATATGGTCTGATCCGGTTTGGATCGCGGACCGAACTGACCTTTCCCGATAACTGCGAAGTTTGTGTCAAGGTTGGGGATCGGGTTAAGGGTGGTGAAACCATTTTGGGGAGGCGGATAAACGATGCCTAATTATCGACCGATATTTCCCAACACCTTTACGGCCGGAAATATATTTTGTGGTTTTCTATCAATTATTGAAGCGTCTGAAGGGAATCCGACGACCGCCGCCTGGCTTATTTTGTTGGCCGGTTTCCTTGATACGCTTGATGGAAAAGTGGCTCGACTATCAGGTGGTGCCTCTGAGCTTGGACGGGAATTTGACTCTCTGGCCGATTTTATCTCCTTTGGTGTGGCCCCCGCTTTTCTCGTTTACTCATTCAAGCTAAACGCTTTTGGCAAATGGGGCTGGATTATTGGATTGATCTATATCCTTACTTCCGGTTACCGGTTGGCTCGATATAACCTGCTGGCTCATAGCGAGGAGAAAAAGAATTTTATTGGTCTGCCGGTTCCGATGGCGGCGATGACTTTAGCCAGCTTTATCATCTTATGCTACCACCTGTGGGGTTCAGTTGAGTATGCGGAATTGCTGATTCCTATGATGATTCTTTTTTCCGGCCTGATGGTGTCTCAAGTGGAATATGATTCGTTTCC
>JAUUYJ010000051.1 GCA_030588275.1 Candidatus Zixiibacteriota bacterium
GAAAACAGATTCAATCGTAAGGTATGGATCGTTCAGTTGTCAGCGTTGCTTGTTTTGGCCGCATGCTTCTATGTACGACTCGATCTTGAGACTAATTTTCTTGGATATCATTATGCGAAACTGTCAGAAAACCCTTTTGCCTTTGATCTGAATAACAACGTCCAATACCGTATTCTGACTCCACTAATTAGTTATTGTTTGGGATTACGCGGCAAATTGATTATCGTAACCAACCTGCTAATAACCGGTATTACAATTGGCACCATCTATTCCTATTTCCGCAATCGCTTTGAACGCCCGGGTGATGCCTTTCTTGCCGTTGTCACGATCAGCTCCTCCCTGGTTATACTGACCTCGATCCATTGCGGCGGATATTGCGACATCCTGACCTATCTGATAATTTTTCTCATGTGGCAACACCGCTCCAAAAGAATTCTATTTTATAGCCTCTTTTTGTTGGGGCTTTTGAATCGTGAATCAATTCTTTTTCTTATTCCCTGGTTTGCTTACCTGAATCTTCAGGGACAAACAGACAAAAGAGGCAAAAGAGGCAAATATCTGGAACTGCTGGTCGGATTTGGTCTGGCTTTGGTGCTTTATTATTCTTTTAGGAATTGGGTTGCCTCGGACGCAACGGTCCAGTTCTCTTTAGGCTATTACCTCGAACCCTTAACTCAAAAACCGCTGGGAATGTATCGCAGAACCTTTTTATATCACGGTCTGGGGTTCTTTTCTGTCTTCAAAGCTCTTTGGATTTTCCCTGCTCTCGCCGCCTGGTCATTTTGGAAGGACAATAACAGATCTGAACTTGTCGGCATGGGACTTTTGCTTTTCTGCTCATATGCGCAACTGCTAATTGCTTATGATACTTCCCGAATGCTTACCCTGTGCTTTATGATTATGATTATCGCCCTGTGTCACCTCCTGGAAACAAATCGTTCTAACTTCAGGAGATGGGCTTTCTGGGCCGTTGCTTTTAATCTGATGATACCGCAATTGTATACTGCCGACAAAATAGTTGAGATCTGGAATTCGTTTTTAACGACTTTTATATCTTGAAAAATATCATCCTACCCCCGACCAGCAGCTATCCTGACTTGACACCTCTGGAAAAACATTTCGCTATCATGCTTTGCAATTGTACTGTCAACCGCTTTCTGTTTCGCAGAGCAACAAACCCAAAAGCGAGAAATAAATATCCGGTAGTCGCAATAGTAACCGAGCGTCCGATAAGGTAATTGGCCGGAATATATTTATAAACGACGGTATGATCTCCCGGCTCCAGCGCCACACCACGAAACAGCCCATAGGTCCGAACGATCTCTTTTTCCACTCCATCGACGTATGCATGCCAGTCTTTGTAATAATTGTCGCTTAAGGTAAGTATCTTGGATGTTGAGCAAACAGCCTGGATCATAATTGAGTCGGTCGATTAATATGCTATCCAGGCGGTGTCGCTCGGTGCAAATGATCGATCGATCTCTATCTCAGGCTCGCGATCGAGGTATGTAATATTGCGCAAATCGTCGCTTCCATAACAGATTAAATGATTGATCGAATCAATATCGGGGATGACTTTATATTCGCCCACAAGATAGGTTCGAGGAAAACAAAGTTTGTTTTCAACAACCCGCTTGTTACCAAAGTCAGCCACCAACTCAAGGTTCCCCTCACCATAATCCATTGAAGCGATATCGGTGCTGTGCCAGATCATAATATATTTGGTTCCGACCAACGATGTAAAGCGGTAGTTGCGATACATCTTCTGCTTTCCCCCGCCATAAAAAAGCGTCTTGTTGTAGTCCGATAATTGATTTCCATGGCCACCAAAAAAATTGGGAATACCGTGAAAATACATGTGGATCGAGGCTTCATTCATGGTATATCCACAAACTCGATAATTGCCCCGATTCTCATTTAACCATTGAAACATCGGTGTGTAAGCATACTCAGCCCGGTAATCAATCGTCCTGATAAACCGATCCGAGAACCGGATACCATCAACCATCGTAATAAGTGGGAGCAGAAGAAGCAAACTGTATCCGATTTTTTTCGCTGATGAGAAACGAACAATAAGTGAGACCAAAACCGACCAGCCAAAGGCAACCCAAAATCCGAACGCCATGCTTCCAAAATTAGATTTGGCTATTTCAAACTTCGCCTCATTACCAAAAAGATCGGTCGAGAAATATTTGAGATAATAATAATGGGTACCCTCCGGCTTAAATGTATAACCCAGCGCACCAATCAGTAGTAAAACCGAGAGTAAAGATAAAACAATCGTTCCCAGCTTGGGCCAGTTCAGATTCCCCTCTTTGCTTCGATCTAATAATGCCTGAAGTCCCATTCCGGCCAACATCGAAACGGAAAAACTGAACAAAAAGGAGATCATTGATGGTGCCCGAGTTGAACGAATCAACGGAATATATTTGTAGCATAGTTTGAAAAACAGTGTGTGATCTCCCATCGCGTACAAAAACGAGCCAAACGCCACAGCACCAAAAAAATATCTTTTCCGACCACGATAATAAAACAAGCCGATCATTCCCATCAAAAGCGGGATCAGCCCAACATATTCAGAGTTGTCCTTGAAAGCATTTCGTCCCCAGTATTTTTTATCATGCCCTTTCAAATCATCATACCCACAAAATTCAGGGACGATCATGGAGATCGCCTCCTCCTGATGCAATGACCACGAAACCGAAAAGCTGTATTTTTTTTTGTACTCAGAACGTAACGAATCATTTTGGGTGTACATAAACCCGGGATACATCTGAATGGCCGAGATCATCACCCCGATCAAAACAGCATAAACGGTAAAACATCCCGGTGCCGCCAATCCGCCAACAGACCTGGTTCTTGCATACTGTCCAATCAATTTGTAAATCGTATAGAGGGCCAAAACCCAGAGTGAAAAATAAGCCAACTGCACATGAGGGGTCAGAATAATTATTCCGATAACACCCCCAAGCAGGCTGAAATTCAGAAATCGATTACGATCAAAGCCGCGATCAGAAAAATAGATCAAGAGCGGAAAAAGTGCCGTCACATACATTTTACCGTCGTTGCCAGCGGCAATCTGGCCATTCAGCCAACCAGAGAACATATAGGCAATGCCAACCAATGTCGCCGCAAGCTTAGACAGTTTTAACTGGCGCGCCGTCATGTAAGCAAATATTCCCGCCAGCCAAACATGCAGAATCAGGGTATAGCCAATAGACCGAAAGATAGAACCAAAATATTTCAGAAAGGATAAGGGATAGAATATGTCACCATGAAAGGCATCAATATATGGCATGCCGCAGTAGATCAGATTGTTCCATTTCGGAATAGAGCCAAACTCCCAGACATGTTCAACCAGAAAGGATCTGAAAAAATATCCGGCCTCCAACATATCCGAACCGGCCAATACAGCATTGGCAAATATGAATTTTCGGTAAAGTACAATAAGCCCCAGACCAGTCATAAGCATAAATAACAAACTATACCATCGGTACCGATCCGGATTGCAATAGCGATTGATAAACGCCAGACGACCGGTCTGTTGCCACACCTTGACCTTTATCAGGCTCTTAATAAAAGTATATATTTCAAATCTTTTAATAATAGGAACTACCACCCGGCCCACCAGCTTCGCCACAAGGACCAAAAATGAGGCATGCAATATTGACCAGGCAATCTGCCCCGGATAAAACAGGCGCGATCCTTGCCATTGAGTAACACCAATCAGGAGTGCATAATAAACAAATACTGACGCCAGAAAAATAGCCGCTTTGAAACGACCGAAAACAATTAGAAACAAAAAGCCAACTATGCTATAATAAAATACAGCATGCCTCCCAAACGTCTTGAACAGAGATCTCTGCGCTTCAACTATCGGAACCCAATGATTGGGCAGTTGGCTTCGATGCAATTCATTCACCGCATTGAGATTTTCCCAGATCAAATCCTTGTACTTAGTAAAAAACTTCACCGGATATTTGCCCATCACCTCACGCGAAACCTCAGCGTTCAATTTGTAAACATCAATTTGATTCAGATCGGATAGGCCGGTTTTTTTCTTGTACGCCTCGCCCCAACTACTGCGCAGTTCACCATAATCCCGACCCTCTTCTTCAGCTTGCACCATCGCAGCAATATTGGCTGGGCCGCCTGATGATGCGGTCGTCATTAGTGCATAATCATGGTAATAGAAATTTCTTCCGAACCATAAGGAGATAACAATCAAAGCGATCAGCGGTCCCCAATAAGCAATTTTCAGGAGCTTAACCCGATCCTTGATTCTCCATCCGATTTCTTTTCCAAGCGGTAAAATAAAAATGAATGCGACCATTAAAAACGGCCAGAACTGCCCAATTGATCGGACCAGAACCGCCGCTCCAATCAACAACCCGGAGAAAATAAAACAGTTTTTTCGATGATCCCTCAAACCAATAACAAACAGCACGTTCCCAAAGAGAAACAGAAAGAAAAATAGCGCATCGGAGAGTATGTAGTTGGATAACGAAACTGATGTAAATGAGGTTGCCGCAAACAGTCCAGCCAAATATCCGATCACTTTGGAACCGGTCAGCTCCTTGCCCAGCTTATAAAGAAGCAGACAACCAAGACTACTCAGGATGATTTGAATAATTATGACCGGCATCGGCTGTAGGCCAAAAATCAAAAAGCAAACCCCAAGAAATAATCCATAACCAGGACCGAAAATCAAGATCGCCCCTTCATCGATTATATTGAAGTTGGAAAAACCGATACCGATATTGACATACCTGACCGTATCGGGAGCCAGGCTAAGAAGCACATCAACCCCAATCTGATCCAGCATCATATCCAAATGTATAAATCGAATTACACAGGCAACCACAAACAGCAGAATCAGATCATAGCGAGAAAGATACCGCTTTAGAAAACTTGTTGTATTTTGCCAATACTGGAGATAAACCATCTTGCCCACTTATCAGGACTCATTTTTCTGCGTCAGCAAGCTAACCAGTACACAGGTTAATAAGGCCAGAATAAAGGCCGGGACGATCTCAAACATTACCGCTTTTAAATCCGGTATAAAAGGCCAAATAGCTTTTAACTCCGGCGTCAAACGCCAGACAACGGTCACGAAAGTACCGACAATCATTCCAGATAGAACTCCAGCCCGAGTCGTCTTCTTCCACCACAGCGTCAAAAGTAATGTCGGTCCAAACGAAGCACCCAACCCGGACCAGGCAAAACCGACCATTTCAAAAACCAACTGTTCGGAATAAACGGCAATGATAAAAGCGACAACTCCCACAGCAAGTGTCATGATGCGTGAGATAAACACTAACTGCTTCTGCTCGGCTTCTTTATTCAACAGACAATGATAAATATCCTCAGTCAATGCCGAGGTTGTTACCAAAAGCTGACTATCGGCGGTTGACATCATCGCCGCTAATGCACCAGCTATCAGGATTCCTGCCAACCATCCGGGTAGCAGGGTAATAGCCATCTGCGGCATAATTTTTTCCGAATCGGCAATAACGATAGCATCGTTAGCCAAAAGAACCGCTCCAAAAAGACCGATAAACATCGCTCCCCAAAAAGCCAGAACCGCCCAGCTGATCCCAATCGCCGCTCCCTTGCGCAGATCGTCCGGGTTTTTAATCGCCATAAAGCGGGTCAAAAGATGCGGCATCCCCATATATCCCAATCCCCAGGCCAAGCCAGAGATAACTGCCAAGCCGGCTGTTATCCCGGTTTTACCTCCAAGAATATCGAGGTGCCCCGGTTTCATCTCAGAAATCGCTCCGATAGCGTTATCCCACCCACCTAATTCATACATCGCCGCCAAGGGCAGGATAACCAGCGTCCCAACCATCAGGATCGCTTGTACAAAGTCGGTCCAGGCAACGGCAAAAAACCCACCCATCAAGGTGTAAAAAACGATAATCCCGCCACCGATCATCATCGCCTGTATTTTTGTCACCGGCAAAAAAAGAGAAAACAGGATACTCGCTCCAGACAGTTGGGCGCAGACATAAAAGGTGAAAAAGAAAGTAATAATCAGGCTGGAAAAAATTCTTAAGGAATGCGAATCATCGCTGAAGCGCCGCTCGAGAAAATCGGGCAGAGTCAAGGCATTATACTTGGCGGTCGCCAGACGCAAGCGACGAGCCATCACCAACCATGAAAAAAGGATGCCTGAAGTACAACCGATTGCTACCCAGAGTGACACCAAACCTTTCGCAAACAGCGCTCCCGGCAGGCCTAATAAAAGCCAGGCAGATTCGCCTGAAGCCCGCTCAGAAAGAGTGACTACCCAGGTTCCCAGCTTTCGCCCGGCCAAAAGAAAATCACCCATCGTTTTGTTAAACCGAAACGACCAGATGGCAATACCGATTAGAAACAGAAGATAAATTACCAACCCGGTATAAATCACAGGATGTCCTCTGCTTGCCCACCCGATTTACTTGCCGCGTAGAAAACGAAACCGATAATTACCAAAATTACAGGTGGCACAAACAGCCAGAAATAGGTCCAGAAACTCATTAAAATCCCCCGCGCTTTAGGAACTCAGATTTTCACCAGACGTATCATCTGACCCGTCTTTTGTACTTTTATAGGGAGGGTTGGCATAATCTTCATGCGAAACCAACGGTTTTTCGTCAGCAATAAAATAATCATCCTTCATCCGCCGGATAACCGCATACCCCCGGGCCATCCCGGTGGATATCACCGCTGTCATATACCCCAAAAGAGCAAAGAAAATCACGCATAATGAGACAGCCAATATAATCCCGCCAATGGTACTGTCACCTCGAAATCCGGAATGGATATTGAAACCAAAATCAAGACCAGGAATCGGATGCGTCATAAAAGAGACCAACCTGGAATTTATCGGCAATATATTGAAAGCATTATTAAACAGTGTTTCAATCGGCTCGCCGCCGCCATGCACCAAAATTACCCGAGAAAAAATAACCGTTTGATAAACAAAATAGGTCAACACAAAAGCGGATAACTTGGCCAGAATTGTGGTGACGATCAGGTACCAGACAAACCTTAGCGGTTGCTTGATAACAATCGAAAAAAGCTGAAGCAAAGCACCAAAAATCTCTTTTTCTTTCTGGGCGGCGATAATAATCGGCAAAAGAATAACACCGCAGAGCGCAATAACCATGACAAACAGGGTCAAAAGCAGAGTCAAAAAAATCGGCACGATATAAAACAGGGCGACCAGAATATCTCCGACGACCGGAACCCGCCCCAACAGACCGATCAACAAAATCAATACATAGATAAAGGCGACAAACGATAACATCGAAATAAAACAACCGAGCAAAGTCGGAATGCGACCAATCGTAAATCGGATCGCATCAAAAACGGAGAAAAAGTAATCTCCCCTGATCTCCTCGAAATTGATTATTGCCACCGCCATAATCGCCAGCGCAAAGCAGAATAACCCTCCGACCAGACCGAGTCCGAAAATAATTTTGGCCGTTATCGCATTGAAAGCAAAGAACTTGAAGGGAAAGAAACCGTAGTTACCCCAAATATAATCAACCCCGCCCCCATCGGTAATAAGGGCCAGATAGGTCATAAAAGAATAGACCAAATAACCGGATATCAGAAACAGAGTTGCCGCCCCAATTGACTTAAGTGACAACGCCTTACCGGGGGAGGTCAGGACCGAACGGATATCATGACAGAAGGGCTCTTTCACAGTATAAATATGGTATCAGACCGGACAGAATTAGTCAAGCAAAAATCCAACCCTAAAGCAGATCGGAATGCGACCGATAAATTATAAAGGAGAAAAAAAGTTATGATGCCAATAAATCGACGATTACGATGGGCTGGCTTTCAACTGCTTGGAACAACTCTAAGAGTCTGCGTAACGATCTATTCACTGATTAGTCTGTCCCTCCTCGGAACTGTGGTCGGGCTGTGGCTAACATTCGAACCGAGCCTCCTTCTCAACTCAGATTCAGCAATTCATTCAGTTTTCTATTCCACCTCGCTGGCAATGGTGATCACTCACATTATCGGAATTTGCCTACTTCTATACGCGGTTGGCAAATGCCACAACTGCATTTCAGGGCCGGTCCGCCGGGTCATCGACGCTATGGGAAAAATGAGTCGCGGTGATCTCGGGTGGAAAATTACCCTCCGAAAAAATGACGAACTGAGCGAAATGGCCGCTTCCATCACCAATGCCAGTTGTTCACTGGCCGAACGGATTGGCCGACTTCAAACCCAGGCACGCGAACTTAACGAAGTTGAAGATTACATCATTGATGCCGTCTCGGTTGACAGAACAGATAATCGACACCTTATCAAAGGATTGAGAAAGTTGAAGATAACTACCAGCCGTCTCAATTCTGATATAGATAGCTTTCAGATTTCAGCGGTAAACTTCCCCGACCGCCCCAATATTATTGGCCTCTCCAGACCATCAAACCTGAGCAGAACAAGCGGATCAGATCAATCGGAAAAACAGACCGTTTCAGAATCATTGAGAGACAAAATAGAAGTCTGACCTCGCACCTGCATCAGACATCTAACCAAAAATTCATTACAATAGTATCAGATTTTTCTCCTGCCCAAACTAATAATCTCGCCAACTTAATTAGACTTATGTACACAATCGGTTTGTGGAACAGGATGGATTCCTGGTACACGGTGGACCCGTGGGTTAGATGTGGAACTCGATGATATCACCGTCGTTTAGAATAAACGTCTTTTGCACCCTCTGCCCATCATGCTTTCCTTCACCCCATACCTTGGCAAATTTCAACTTCCGGGCAAAATCTTTGTGAAGAGCAAAGGCCGCCTCATCGACCGAAGCACCCGGTTTTAGAATGATCGGATCTTTGAAATCCGGATCGTGACCAACCGTTTTGGTAAAGACTCGGATAATATTCAACCCCTGATATATCCCTTGTTGCAAATTCTCAAGTGACTCATCATCAAGGATCGAGCTTCTGATAATATCAAAGTCAGGATAAATTTCTCTCAGCTTTTCCATCCGAGGCAGGCGACTATCATCATCTATCTTATGAGCCGCAATAATCGTCTTTTTGTAAGCGACACCAACATCACTTGGAGATAAACCACCCTCTTCAACCTCTCGCTCTTTTCCGACTAATACAATTCTCCGTTGCTTCAGTTTATCAACAAGAAAATCCAATCGCTCGACAAAATCATCGTCGTTGAGTCCGGCGACAAGGCAGATCAAATCGGCGTTTCGTATGATCCCCAGCAGATAAGTTTCAAACAGGTCGGGTGAGATTGGCGGCGTATCGACCAACTGGATTTGGATTGATTGAAAAGACATCATCCCCGGTTGCGGCTCCCGCGTTGAATAAGGAAACTCAGCAACAATTGGATGGGCGTTGGTGAAGCAGTCTAAAAGAGAGGACTTGCCCGAATTCGGAGGACCGATAATAATTACCTGCCCGGCCCCTTCCCGTTCGACATGATCCGGTTGCTCGGTGCGAGCCGCTCCACCCCCACCACCCTTTTGGCCACCGGAGGCGAGGAGCTTGGTTAACTTCGAGATTTTCGCCTTCATTTCCGCCTGAAGCTTATCGGTCCCCTTGTGCTTCGGCATCATTCTCAAAAGCTCTTTGGCTAATCGTAGTTTTTCAGCGGTATCTCTTTCCGCCTTAAACTCTCTTTCCAAAACATAATACTGGGGCGGCAAATTGGCCGGCATATTTAAATCCCTCCGAATCAATAGTATAAAATAATTTGGACCGGTCGTCAATCAAGAGTCGTGGAATGAATCATTAACTGGGGTCAAAAAACGGCTGAAGAATGCGGAAAAGGGCTATTTCTGCCGATATTCAATAGATATATTAAGAGAATTAAGAAATTGCTTGACAAAAAAGATTTTGCCTATAATTTGCATCTGGCTTACGGAAAGGTATGTGAAAAATGGCCAAAGTGTGTAAAATATGCGGAAAGAAACCGTCGTTCGGTAACTCGGTCTCTCACGCTCAGAACAGAACCAAGCGTCGCTGGAATCCCAACTTGCAACGAATCAGCGTCAAGATGGATGGTACGCCGATGAAAATTCGTGTCTGTACTTCCTGTATTAAAGCTGGCAAAATTACGAAGAACGTCAAGAAAAAACACGTAGCCAGTTAACAGCAGGCTATCGGAAAAATTTAGCCTCCGTTTCAATTGCGAAACGGAGGCTTTTTTTATGTGTGGTGGGATATCCGATTCCCTTCTATATCCATTATATCCATGACTTTCCAAAACTGAACAGTTTCAACACCGACCGTTGCTCGAAATTGGCATGAGCCAACATCGACATCCCGGCCTGAATCTGTATCTGATTCCGAAGCATCACAGCGATCTCAAACGGGATATCGGTATCCCGAATCGTCGATTCAGCCGCCGTCAGGTTTTGAACCGTAATCTCCATATTAGATCGGCTTCTTTCCAATTCATTTTTTTGTGTCGATCCGATTGATACCTGAGTCGCATCAAGCTCCGCCATCGCCTGATCAATTGCTTCAAGCGATTGCTTCGCCTGCTCCGGGCTGGACAGATCAATTCCAGAAAGTTGAGAAACATCCGCCAGCGATCCTTCCGAACCATCCAACAGATTGGCATTATTAAACGACGCGTCGTTGATCATCCTGTTGTAGGTTGAAACGGCATCCCCAGCCGCCTGATTATAGGCCGACTGAACCGAACTGTCGTTGAATCCGGAATTGGCCGCTCCAAGCGCCATCGTTCGAACGTCGGTTAAGACCGAACGCAACTGGCCAACAGCAGAATCGGCCGTTTCGTACTTTTTAATCGTTAACGACGTATTGGAAATCTTCTGATTGAGCGACGCGATTTGCGACCGCATCCGCTCCGATATCACCAATCCGGCCGGATTATCAGAAGCCTGATTTATCCTCAAACCGGTTGATAACTTCTGCATCGATTTCATCAGCGATCGATACGAACTGTTTAGAGCGCGCAATCCATTGTCACTCCCTGAAACGTAATTGATTCGAAGGGACATATGCACTCCTTTCCTGAATCTTATTTTGTGCAAAATCCCTGCCGAACTTGTCCGAACCACGTAACCCCTTGCAACACAACAGATAACACCCGACATCCAATATTATCCCCCCTCTCAATCAGCCTTAAATATGGGAAATATCCGATACTCATTGGGACAGATAAGCTAAGTAGGTCAGGAGCCCTGTCGTTCACCCAGCTTGACTGTCTGCTCCTGACGCCGGTGTTGGTTAATCCTGGCGACAGCCTAAAAGCGCCGCCGCCGACGTTCTGTCAGGTCTTACGTACCCAAAACCAGAAAACTTTTGTAGGGGCCGGCTTTGCCGACCCGGAGGATGTTACCGCAAAAATCTGACATAGAAGTAGGTCGAAACCCCTGTGGTTTCGACAAGCCCTGTCGTTCACCCAACACACCCCCTGAAGCAGGCGAGCCTGTCTCAAGAGGGGAAGGCACATTGTGCCTTTTTGAAGCAAACAACGATTGTGTAGGGGCGGCTCGCTGAGTCACCTCGCCTTC
>JAUUYJ010000099.1 GCA_030588275.1 Candidatus Zixiibacteriota bacterium
TTATTCTTCCTGCAGAAGAGTCAAGGCGACGGCGGCCGCCTTTTGTTCGGCATCTTTTTTGGAGGGACCTTGTCCCTCACCCAGACGACGACCGTTGGTAAAGACAACGACCGTAAACGTTTTAGCATGCTCCGGTCCGGTTTCCAAAGCAACTTCATAACGAGGCATACCGACCCCCCGCGACTGCAACAGTTCCAGCAAATCCCCTTTGTAATTGCGGAAATTTTCGTCCGCCGCAATCTCCTCGACCCGCGAGAGCAAATATTTTTCGATAAAGGGTCGGGTCGCACCTATGCCACCGTCCAGATAGAGCGCTCCGATAACCGCCTCCAGAGTATCGGCATTTATCGAAGCCCGTCCTCGTCCGCCGGACCTGTCTTCTTCCGGTGAAAGGAGAATATATTTTCCCAAAGAGATCATCTGGGCGGTATAAAACAGGGTCGTTTCATTGACCAAAAGAGATTTCAGCTTGGTCATCCCTCCTTCAAGTTTTTCGGGATATTTGCGAAACAGAAAATCGGCGGCGATAAGTCCCAGGACAGAATCACCCAGAAACTCCAAGCGCTCGTTGGAAGGTAGATGGTTGGACTCACCCTCGACGATCCCTTTGCCTCCTCCGACCCCTTTGGCAAACGAGCGATGCGTTAGCGCTACCCGAAGCAGGTCGGGGTCAGAAAAACGATAATCAATCTGTCTTTGAAACTCTTCCTGAAGAGCATCAAAGTCTCCGGCCTCGGTCCGACCGAATAAAGCCTTGAGCTGACTCCAAAAAGTCATATGCGACTATGATGCGTCATGAGCCGCCAATATTAATGAGACATTGTGTCCGCCAAAACCGAAGGAGTTGCTGATGGCGTACCTGATCTGAGCCTCACGCGCCTGACCTGGAATATAATCAAGATCACATTCGGGATCAGGATTTTCCAGATTGGCGGTTGGATGCAGACGCCCTTCCTGAAGCGATTTGGCTGTCACGATTGCTTCAATTCCGCCAGCCGCTCCGAGAAGGTGTCCCAGCATCGACTTGGTCGAATTGATCGCCAACTTGTAGGCATGGTCACCAAAAACGGTTTTGATCGCTTTGGTTTCGGCAATATCCCCCAGCCCGGTCGCCGTACCATGAGTATTGATATAACCAACCTCTTCCGGCTGAATCTTGGCATCATTTATGGCTAATTTCATCGCCCGTCCGGCTCCGGCTCCATCCGGGAGAGGTGCCGTCAGGTGATGCGCGTCACAGGTCATCCCCGCACCGATAACTTCGGCATAGATGCGAGCACCGCGTGCTTTGGCCGATTCCAACGACTCCAGCACCAAAATTCCAGCCCCTTCACCAATCACAAACCCATCCCGATCAATGTCAAACGGACGGCTCGCCTTTTCCGGCTCATCGTTTCGTTTGGACAGAGCCCGGGCGGCACAAAATCCGGCCACCGAAAGTTGCGTAATCGAAGCCTCGGCTCCACCGGTAATGATAATATCACTCTCACCCCGCTGGATCGACCGGAAGGCATCGGCAATAGCATGCGATGCCGAAGCGCAGGCTGAAACGGTGGCGTAATTGGGACCTCGAAAATTAAACCGCATCGCGGTCAAACCGGGGCACATATCAATTATCATCATCGGGATGAAAAAGGGAGAAACTCGCTTGGCACCCCGATCAATAAGGATTTGATACTGGCTTTCAAGCGTGCTGATCCCACCGATGCCGGAACCGATAATCACACCACATCGATCCCGATCAATATCGGCCCCCTCCAAACCGGCATCATCATAAGCCAGCTGGGAAGCAACCAGACAAAATTTCTCGCTCGGATCAAGTCGCCTGAGCATTTTCTTGTCGATATACTTTTCGGCGTCAAGCCCTTTGATCTGAGCGGCGATGGTGGTTGACAACCCTTCGGTGGATATCCCGGTTAACGGGCCCACCCCGGATTTGCCCGCCAACAGGTTTTTCCACGTCTCCTCCAAGCTATTGCCCAAAGGAGTAATCGCGCCCATTCCGGTAATAACTACCCTGGTATTCATGGTCTGGTAATCCTTAATAAGTCTGTTATTCTTTGACCTGACTCTGGATATATTCAATCGCCTTGCCAACCGTCAGGATGCTTTCTGAATCTTTGTCGGAGATGGTCAAGTTGAATTCATCTTCGAGAGCCAGAACCAATTCTGCTTGATCAAGAGAGTCTGCACCCAAATCTTCAACAAAAGAGGCTTCAATCGTTACCTGCTCGGCGGTAACATTCAACTTGTCCATTACCAGTTCTTTGATTTTTTCATCAATCGACATTCTTGTTCTCCTTATGACGTTTATCTAAGTTATAAAACAAATCTACAATTTTAGCTACATCAACATCCCACCGTCAACCTGCAAAACCTGCCCGGTAATATAATCGGACTGAGGCGAAGCCAAAAATGCAACCGCATCGGCAACATCATCGGCAGTGCCGGGCCGCTTGAGCGGGATTCCACTCAAGAAAGCATCCTGCGCTGACTGCGGTAAATCTTTGGTCATCTGCGTCGCGATATAACCTGGTGCGACGGCGTTAACGGTAATATTTCTTCCGGCCAACTCCTTGGCCATAGATTTTGTTAATCCGATCAGCCCCGCCTTGGAAGCGGAATAATTGCTCTGTCCGGCGTTCCCCATCAACCCGACAACCGAACTTATGTTGATAATTTTTCCAGAACGAGCTTTCATCATAACGCGCGAGCTGGCCTGACTGGTCAAAAAAGCACCCTTCAGATTGACGGCCATAACCGCATCCCAGCTTTCCGGCGTTTGGCGAATCAGCAAAGCATCTTTGGTGATACCGGCATTATTAACCAGAATATCAAGCGAACCGAATTTATCGACGACCGATTTTATCATCGCCGCGACATCATCAGGGTTGGTTACGTTACCGGGAGCAGACAGGGTTTGATACCCAGCCTCAGCCAATTGCCCCGCCGTCTCCTGACACAATTCATCCAGGACATCGGAGATAACAATATTGGCCCCCATCGAGCCCAGCTTGACGGCGATCGCACGACCGATGCCGCGCGCCGATCCGGTTATTAGAGCTGTTTTACCATCCAATGGTTTCATTGACATTCCTTAATTACGATCCACACAATTTTGTTTCCCCAAAAACGTCTTACCGGCTACGATTTGACTTGGGCCAGTTTACCAATATCTTCCAATTTGTCAATATTGAAAAGTGAAATTCCGGGAATTTCTCGTTTGGCCAAACCGGTCAAAACCTTGCCCGGACCGATCTCAATCATCGTTTCAACATTAGCCGTTTTGAAAAAAGCCATCGTATCCCGCCAACGGACCGGCGCCGTTATCTGTTTTACCAACAGATTTTCAATCTCTTTATGATCGGTTACCGGTTGCGCCGTGACGTTGGCAACGACCGGAATATTGGCATCGGTTATTTCAAGAGTTTTTAATGTTTGAGCCATCGGCTCTGAGGCAGAAGCCATCAAGGGAGAATGAAACGCCCCGCCAACCGGTAGCATAATAGCCCGTTTGGCGCCAGCCTCTTTGGCCAGCTCGCATGCTTTTTCGACCGCTTTCAGTTCTCCGGAGACTGCCACTTGGACTGAGGAATTGATATTAGCGCAGGCGATGATGCCAACATTACCAGCCTCTTTGCAAACGGTATCAAGCTTATCATCAGGCAGAGCCAAAATTGCCGCCATCGTACCGGGATTATCAATACAAGCTTTTTCCATCAGCATCGCCCGATGACAAACGGCGGTGACGGCCGATTCATAGCTGATCGCGCCAGCTGAGGATAAGGCAGAATATTCTCCAAGGCTGTGACCGGCAGTATAATCAAACTGGGGGAGTTGGTCAGCCAAGAGCTCTAAGAGCCCAAGCGAATGGATCAAAATCGCCGGCTGGGTAAATTTTGTTTGGGTCAGTTTTTCTGCCGGTCCGTCAAAGGAAACGGAGGCCAGATCATCTCCCAGAATATCTGAGGCGAGACGATAGAGACCTTTGATTCGATCTGAGCCATCATACAGCTCCCGTCCCATACCAACATACTGTGATGCTTGTCCGGGAAAAAGAAATACCGTTTTACTCATCACTTTTTTACCAGCGGATAACCGCCGCCCCCCATGTCAATCCACCACCAAAAGCGGCCGACAAAACGTAATCGCCCGATTTAATTCTTCCCTGACGGACCGCTTCGTCCAAAGCTAAAGGGACCGATGCGGCGGAGGTGTTGCCGTATTTTTCCAAATTCAAAAAGACTTTTTCCATCGGCATTCCGAGCCGTTTGGCAACCGCCTGAATGATCCGCATGTTGGCCTGATGCGGAACAAAAAGGCTAATCTGCTCCGTTTCCAATCCGGCCTCTTTGATAACTCGCATAGAGGCATCCCCCATTGAGCGGACCGCATGCTTATAGATTTCATTACCTCGCATATGAATACATCTGAGGGTGCTGTCCTGATCGCCGTTCCGGCCAAACGGCATTTCGGTTCCACCACCGGGGATATAAAGAAGCTCGTCGAGCGTTCCATCAGATTTTAAGTAGGTTGATAGAATTCCACTTTCATCCTCGGAGGGGACCAATATTGCCACCCCGGCCCCATCACCAAACAGGACACAGGTGTTGCGATCTTGATAATTGGTGATGGTGCTCAGGACTTCCGCCCCAAAGACCATAATTTTTTTGTACGTCCCGGTCGCAATGTAGGCCTGGGCTATCGACAGTCCGTGAATAAACCCGGCGCAGGCGGCGACAACATCCATACTGGCGGCATTGACCGCTCCCAGCTTTTTCTGAATGACGCAGGCCATCGCGGGGAGATGGTAATCGGGGGTGACGGTGGCGGCAATAATCAGATCAATCTCTTCGGCCTTGATTCCCGACATTTCAAAAGCACCGCGAGCCGCTTCGGCACACAGGTCGGAGGTACTTTGATCTGACGCCGCAACGCGCCTTTCGGCAATCCCGGTCCGTGACATAATCCAATCATGCGAGGTCTCAACCATTTTCGCCAGATCATGGTTGGTCATTATCCTTTCCGGCGCATACGAACCGGTCCCAACAATTTTAGCTCTAAGCATTTTCCAAGTTCCGTTTAGCTGGCTTCTTTGTGATTTTTGTCAACACCGTTCATATTGAAATCGACTCCCAGACCAACGCCATCACTCCCTGAGGTCAGGACCTGCTCAATATGCTGATTGACTTGCTCTTTAACCATTCGCATCGCTACCTCAAGGCCGGTTTTAATCGCCTTGCTTGAGGAGCCGCCATGACAAATGATACATACTCCATTGATTCCCAAAAGGGGCGCACCGCCATACTCAGAATAATCAAAGCTATTGCGTAAGCGCCGCAAAAAAGGATACATCAAAAGCGCACCACATCGTGAAAAGATGTTAGTCGAAATCTGATGTTGGATCGATGAGGATAAAAATCCTTCAACCGACTCGGCAAATTTCAAAACGACGTTACCGACAAAACCATCGGTGACGGCAACTTCAACGGTCCCACCCAGAATATCGCGTCCTTCAATATTTCCAACAAAATTCAAAGCCGGGTTTTTTTCCAGAAGAGCATAACTCTCCATAATCAAATCATTCCCCTTGGACCGCTCTTCACCGATGGTAACCAGCCCGACGCGCGGTCTCTTGATCCCGAACATATGGGCGGCAAAGATAGAACCCATAACACCAAACTGATACATATGGATAGGTTTACAAACGGCGTTGGCCCCAACATCCAAAACAACCGTACTCTTGCGATCCCGACTAGGGAAAAACGAGGCAATTGCCGGACGCTTGACTTCCCGGAGACGCCCCAGGCGAAGCATGGCGGTCCCCATAACCGCGCCGGTATTACCCGGCGAAACAACCGCATCGACTAAGTGTTCTTTGTGCAGGCGAAACGCCTCGGCTATAGAAGTATCGGTGCGCCGGACCGCTTCGGATGGAGAATCATCCATCGTAACCACTTCGGGAGCATGACCGATTTCAATATTTGAAGGAAGGTCAGTATGTTCCTTGAGGCAGGTTTCGATTATTTCACGGCGTCCGATAAGAACGATTTTGACGCTAGTCCCTATGTCACGGGCGGCTTCAACCCCACCGCTGATAATCTCGCTGGGTCCCTTGTCGGTACCCATAACGTCCAGTGCCAAAGCTATTTGTTTTTTTTCTGTCATTCCTGTGAAGCAGTCCGGGCCTTACCAAAGGTCAGCAACTATTCGACTGTTATGACCTCTGCATTTTTGTAGTATCCGCAACTGGGACAGATATGGTGTGCCAGCTTGGGCTGACGGCAGTTGTTACAATCGACAACCGTAGGTGCGGCCAGTTTCCAGTGCGTCCGCCGTTTGCGTCCGCGAGCGCGGGAATGTCGTCTTTTGGGAAGTGCCATAATTTCTCCTGTCAGGCTATCTAAGCCTGGTTACTATTGCCTAATTTGCGGAGATCGTCCCAGCGGGGATCAACCTCCTCATGTTTACATTCACATTCGGTCCGATTGCGGTCAACTCCACACTGCGGACAAAGCCCCAGGCAGTTTTTATCGCAAAGTGGTTTAAGCGGAATTTCGAGGGACAACGCTTCACAAATCGGACCATCAATATCGATCTCAAATTCGGTAATCATTGCCGTCACTAAATTCTCGGGCCGCTCACCTGCTTCGGCCTCATCCCGTCTCCTTCTTCCTTTACCTCTTCCCGGCTCACCAGCTTTCAAAATTGTAAAGTCCAGTTCACCATCAAGACGAATCGTATAGGAACCCAGACATCGGGAACATTCCATCTTCATGTCACAGGCCACATCTCCCCGACAATAATAAATACTATCGCCTGAGATAACATCCAAGTGTACCTGTAAGATACCGACCGCCTCCACATCGGGCATCTCCAGCTTAAGCAGTTGAGCATCACCTTCCAACTCAACCTTGGCCGGGAGCTCACCGAGGGTGCGCAAATCGAGTATCATAGCCTTCTAAGCTAAAGAATATAGCTTATCCTGTCAAGCACTTTCTATATAGCAAACTGCCTGTCTGTCAATAATTTACAATGATTGAATCGATTTCAGGCAGAACCGAATGAACCATTCTCGGAAACCAGGCGAGGTAAAAAAAATACCGAACCATTCATCTCCTTATGTAGAGTAATTGCCGTTCGGCCAAATTGTTCCCGATTAGCAAAAAAATGGTCAGGCTGAATTGGTCAAAAACGATCCCCGCGAGCCAAATCGAACAGATCATCAACCATAATTGTCTGATCACTTTTGAATCCCTGGCCATACTTTACTCCAACCAAGAGCCCAAACGACCGGGACATACTCTCAAGCGTCCAGATATAATCTCTCGATTTTTCCTGGTTCAAGAACTGACTCTTGTGGCACTTCAATGCCTCAATCCAACGATCAAACTGTCCGGTAACATCGACGACCAGATCGGGCTGAATATTCGGTGGGAGAAAGTAAAAATATATCCGAGGCGCATCGCATGGCTCACCCTCGACCCCAACTTTTTTCAGGCCAGCCAGGTTGGCCGCATTTATCGTAATCTCACCGCAGGCGACATGGTCGGCATGCGATTGCCGTCGTCCATGCCCTTTCCAGGGGGCCGGACAAAGAATAATGCGCGGTCGATAACGGCGCAGATCAGCCGCCAGCATGATCCGCTTTTCATAATCATCGACCAATGAACTATCACCCCAATCGTAAGTCTTGAGCAGGGCAGCACCCATTGTCTGTGCCGCAGAGACCGATTCCTGCGCCCGAATTTCCGGATTACCACCGGTCCCCATCTCACCAGCGGTCAGGTAGATGATCCCTGCTTTGTACCCCTTCTCCACCAACTTGATCAAAACCGCACCGGAACCGACTTCGACATCGTCCGGGTGGGCACCAATTGATATTATGTCATAGTTCATATTTGGTTTTCCATGCAATCTTATCTCAGAATACACGACAGCCAGAAAAGTGGCAACACCACCGCTTCGACAACAACTAAAGGTGCCAACACAACAACGTATCGAATTCCCTGTAAACCAAGCTCAGAGTACGCAACAGCCAGAAAGTGGTAATGCCACCTAACCCCATTCGCTACGCTCAGGGGTAAGCGGCTGTAACTCGCTACGCTCGAACAGCCACTAAAAAAGGGCCGGGGAGATCCCCGGCCCATTACCTTACCACAATTTCAAATCCGGCTTAATTTAATTCTTCCGGTACGCAAAAGTTGTCGGAATGGAAGATTAGGATATCTTCCAAAAGGTCGTACAAAAACAGATCGGCGGTTCCGGTCAAAAGGTCGTTGCCCCGGAAGCTGTTTGATTCATAGCTAATACCGTTGGCAGACAGAAAGGTGGCAAAGCCGTCCATCTGCTCTTTATACAAATACTTGGCCTCGTTGGAACTGATAAGTAATTTGGCAATCGTATCAAAGTGCCCGGCATAACCAAAATCGTCACGTTGATGCACGTCTTCGATATTATTAGCCATCCACAACGACCAGATGTCATCATTTATGGCACCATCCCGAGCGAAGGGCATATGTACCGCATGTTCCGGGAGGTACGAAGTCATATCGTCGGTCAACGTATCAGATACTTCAAACCCAA
>JAUUYJ010000276.1 GCA_030588275.1 Candidatus Zixiibacteriota bacterium
AAAAATCCAGAGTCGGGTGCCAGACGATCAAAGCCACCGCCAAACACCGCCAAGGCCAAAAGGACCAAGCCGGTTAAAAGGGCAATCGTTTCGGCTGAAACAACCGTTTGGAGAAAAAACAGGGCCATGATTAGCAGGACAAAACCGAAGAATTTTTTGATCGTGTCCATCCACTCCCCCGCCCCCGGCAATGCGGTTAAGGTCGAAGAGAAGGTGGCAATCAAAATATATAGGGTTCCAAGCCCGACGGCGAAAACATATAGAATTATAAAACCGAACAGCGGCGATCCGCTGGTAGCCACATAAAGAAGTATCCCGGCTACAAATGGCCCCACGCAAGGTGAGACAACCAATGCGGCGACAACCCCTAAAATCATCGCTCCTAAGACCCCTCCGGTCGATTTGGCCGTGCCCAGTTTTTGGCGTATCGAAGAAGGAACATTCAATTCATACAGACCAAACATTGAGAGAGAGAAAATCACAAAAACGACTGCGATACCGATAACAACAATCGGATTGGCCAGCCAGGCTCCAAACACCCCACCAACCAGCGAAACGATCAAGCCCATCAAACCGTAAATGAAGGCCATTGTCCCGACATAGACCAACGAGAGGAAAAAGCCTCGACCGATTTTCCGGTCCTGCCCGGCAAAAATTGAGACCGTAATGGGGATCATCGGATAGGTACAGGGGGAAAATGAAAGCAACAGACCGGTTATAAATGCAACACCCAACGCCATCAGATAACCCCAAAAGCCGTGTTCTTCGATAAGAAGTTCCAGGTCGGTTTTTTGATGAGGTAACTCCACTTCGGCAGTTGGCTCTTCTTCAGCATCACTCTTAGAAACGTTGCCACTCGATTGATCGGTAGAAGATGATGCGAATAACGACAATACAACCGGCTGGCCCTCACCCCCAACCGTTACCTTCAGAGGCGCTTTAATAGTTTCCTGAGCGCGGCATTCTTTATCATTGCATGGTTGGTAGGTAAACTCGATCGGTAAAACATAGCTTCCGGCATCGACACCATCGGCAATCGTTACGTCGAAATAGATCACGACGCTATCATCATAAACCGACATCTCCATCGGTCCCAAAAAGGCGATCTGACCTGCCGGATATTTTATTCCTGAACCGGTAATTCCATCAACCGTGTTGATTTTTAATAACGCCGCGATCAACCATGCTTCCTGTGGGTTGGAAGAGTTGATATGCCACCCATGTGCGATCTTGACAATTGTCGCCGCCCGGTAACTCTGGCCTGCTTCAGCCGAACTAACCGAGAGGACCGAAGAGGCGGTAACCAACTCGGCCGGTACATCCTCATCAAATCCGCCTAACGACAGCTCCTGAGCCAGAACAGGAAATTGACACAGAAAAATCAGGCTTATTAAAATCAGCGTAAGTTTTTTTCGGTTCATTTGGTCTCTATCTCTTTCAATCTATTATCTATTGCTAACCGTTAGTCGAATCCCGGTAAATGTTATCATTGATTATACAATTTCAACCAGCATTAATCAAACCTGTTTTAAAAAATGCTCATGAGAAAAACAAATTCAGATTTGAGTGGTTAGTTTGAAAAAGGGAAGAAACTGGAAAAAGTAAAAAAGGAGTTGGCATTTCTACCCTCATCCTTCTTGGCTGGGCCTTCTACCCTTTGGAAATCGATTCACTTATCGCTTCACGTATGATGCGATAGAGTGTTTCCCGGCTAATCTGGACAAATATTTTATCAATTATCCGCTGTGTAATATCATCAATTTTTTCTTCAGAGAGCGCAGCGCCGATCCGAGCCGTACCACCACCGGTCGATTCCTGCCATTTCAGACTGGCTGAGTCGGAGTCACTCGGTGCCGGGATATTGGCAGTTGGTACACCACCGGTCGAGTCGTCAGAAATCTTTTCCATCTCTTTTTTGAACTCAGAGATAAATTTATCAACCGCTTCGCCATGTTCCGTCTTGCTTTCTGGAACGGCCTTCAGATCAACCGGTTGTGATCCATTTTTATCATTGACGGATGGCACCGCTTGAACTGACTGTGTTGAAATTTTGGTTGGTGCTGTCGAAGTCGTTGGAGGTGGAGCGACTGGTGCTAACCCATCCGAATTGGGACTTATTTGAATCGTCCCGGAGTCGCCTGCTGTCGGTTTAACCCCCTTCGCCATATCCTGCATCTCATTTATGAACCAATCGTAATCGTGCCCACCCGCTTCCTTCTTTTCCGGTCGAAGCAGATCAGGAGTCTGAACCAAGCCATACTGATCGGTGACTATCTCAATTTTACTCGACTCCGACATCTCCGGTTTGGATGCCGGCATTTTATCGCTATCAACCCCAAGGAAAGTATGGTCTTTATTTGAAACCGGCGTCTGTTCCGGTTCGACAACGGGAGTCTCAACCTCTTGCGAATCCTGACTCGCCTTGACTTTTACCTGATCAATCTGGCCCGGAGAGGTACTGGTTTTATCTTTACCATTCTTGGATTCAAAGCCGATCATCGATTCTGGAATATTCTTATGATTTTTCCGTTGAGACGTGGTGGTATCATCGACCATCACCGCCGAGCCATCAACTTCGATTTTATCCAACCCCAACGCGGCATCAATAATATCATCTTCAAGGTCGGAACCCTGAAACGGTTGCCCCTCAGCGGGAGCCATATCTAATTCACCACAAAAAACGCTAACCGTTGCCAAGAAGTCGCGTGGCGTAAACGGTTTGTTGATAATCGCCTCGGGCGGGAAAGGAAGATCCCCACCGGCAGGATCGTGCAATATCAATAGCGGAACGGCGGCCGTTTTCTTATCTGAACCCAGCCATTCGTAAAAACAGCTCCCGGATTCAACCTTGATATCTGACGAAACGAGAAATAGTTCAATCTTACTGCCTGATAATATTTCCTGAGCCGTTTCGGCGGAATCGGCGGTTAAGACCTCAAAACGGTTCTGCCGTAACAACGATTCGGCAATACCCCGTACCGCAAGAGATTTTTCAACTATGAGAACTCGTTTCGACATGTACCGTTATTTATCCTTTTTGGCCAGCACATCGCTGGCAGATCCCAGAAAGCGTCGATCTTCGTCGGAAATGTTTTCAAGTCCGACCTCATTTATCTTATCGAGTATTTCGTCAACTCTCTTCATTACTTCTTCGGTTTTTATCACGTTTTTCTTCAGTTTAGCTGATTTTTTACGATAACGCAACCGGGAGAAGTAGGCAAATGGCGAAATCTTACTCATAATCGAATTTGCCCGACGATCAAATTTGAGAAAAATAAAGCCGACAATCGCCCCTCCCAAATGAGCAAAATGCCCAATTCCATCATTGGCCGTTGACAACGAGGCGTAAAATTCAAGCCCGACAAACCCGATCACGGCATATTTGACCTTAACCGGGATTACGAAATAAAGGTAAATCAGCCGATTTGGAAACATCACCGCATAAGCAACCAAAAGTCCATAGACCGACGCCGAAGCACCAATCGTCGGGGCGCTGAAGAACGGTTGAAAGATGACGGTAAACAGTCCGCCAGCGATTCCGGTCAGGAAATAATATCGATAAAACCTCTTTGTCCCCCAAACCCGCTCAATCTCTCGCCCAAACATCCACAGGACAAACATATTCATCAGAAGATGAAAAAA
>JAUUYJ010000086.1 GCA_030588275.1 Candidatus Zixiibacteriota bacterium
AGCATCTCCTCTAAGATCAGTTCTCCCTGATAATCAAGAAAAGAGGCCGGTTCGTCGAGAAACAGGACCGGTCGGTCATCGATAAGAAGTGATGCCAAAGCCAACCTCTGCTTTTCTCCACCGGATAATCCCCAGACCGAATCGGATTTATATTGAAGCAGGTTGAATTTTTGCAGAAGTTCATCGACACTCGACCTGATCTGTTCAGTCGGGACATTTCGATTTTCCAAAGAAAATGCCATCTCCCGCTCGACCGTCACCGCCACTAATCCATTATCCGGGTCCTGAAACAACATTCCAATCGGAGATATGTCAGCGGGAATCGCAGCATCAATGCCATTAACTGTTATCTCCCCCTCAAACGGTTTGACAATTCCGCATAAAAGTAGCCCCAAAGTTGTTTTCCCGGAACCATTGGCACCGATAATGGCAATCTTTTCCCCGCTCTTGATCGTCATTGATAACTTATTGATAACCGTAGAGCAGCTGTCATTTGAATTGGAATGGGAAAAAGAAACTTGCTTAAAGTTTATCATATTCGATCGACTCTTAGAACCAAAAGGGCGCAACGGCAGATTGGTTCTGCCCCCATCAATTGAGAATACCTGTGATCCGTATTTTCGGCTCCCCGCCAGCATACCGGTATTGATGCTTTGTACTACGCTTCGATATTCGGACGATAGCAGATATTGAGTTCCTTGGTCGCCCGCACCTCATCAAGCCGACGGACCGGCGTTGTATGTGGTGCTGACTTGACCATCTCCGGATTCTCGTCAATCTCCCGGTCAATCTGAATCATAATTTCTGCAAACCGATCAAGCGTCTCGCGCGACTCGGTTTCGGTCGGCTCAATCATAATCGCTTCATTGACAACCAGCGGAAAATAAACGGTCGGTGCATGAACGCCAAAATCCAAAAGTCGCTTGGCGATATCGGAGGTACGAACCCCCTTCTTTTTTTGCCATTCACCGGATAGAACAAACTCATGCTGGCAAACGGTGTCGTGTGGGAGACTGTAAGTTCCCTTGAGAAGCGACATCAGGTAGTTGGCATTTAAGACGGCATTTTCCGAAACAGCCTTGATCCCTTTGGGACCCAGATGACTTATATAAGTATAGGCTCGCACCATATTGCCAAAGTTGCCATAGAAACTGTGCATCCGCCCAATCGAATCGGGACGATCATTGTCGAGAAAAAAGTCGTCACCTTTTTTGCCGACAACCGGCGATGGCAAAAACGGCAGAAGTTCCTCGGTTACTGCTAATGCACCAGCTCCGGGACCACCCCCACCATGCGGCGTCGAGAGCGTTTTGTGGAGGTTGAAATGAACCATATCAAAACCCATTTCAGCCGGTTTCGCCTGGCCCATCAAAGCATTAAGGTTGGCACCATCCATATACAAAAGGCCGCCAACATCATGAATAATTTTGGCGATAGCTTCTATCTCCGGTTCAAACAGACCCAATGTGTTGGGGTTGGTAATCATAATCCCGGCCGTATTCTCATCGGCAACGCGTGCCACCTCATCGGCTGAGATCGTCCCGTTCTCGTTGGAACGAACCTGAGCCACATCAAACCCAGACAATATCACCGAGGCCGGATTGGTTCCATGAGCCGAGTCAGGAATAATTATTTTTTTACGAAAGTTACCACGCTTAAGTAAGGCGGCCCGGATAATCAACAGACCGGTCAGCTCACAATGAGCCCCTGCCACCGGTTGAAGCGTCGCACCGGCAAATCCGGTAATCTCCGAAAGCATTGCGGCCAAATCATACATCAACCTCAAAGCACCTTGAGCCTGATTATCAGGGACCATAGGATGCAAACGGGAAAACCCCGGAAGCGATGCGGCAACATCGTTGATTTTGGGATTGTATTTCATCGTACATGATCCGAGCGGATAAAAGCCCTTATCAATATGATGATTACGCACCGAGAGCTCGACGTAATGACGCATCAAAGCCGATTCGGAAACCTCTGGCAACTGGGCCGGTTGTGGCCGCAAAAACTGCTTCGGTATCAGTCGGTCGATAGCATCAGCAGGCGAATCGGTATCACTTAAAGCGATACCGATCCGACCTGGGCGTGATTTTTCGTAAATCAAATTATCCTGATTCATAAAATCCTAAGCGGCCAAAAGCCCGATTATCCTTCCGTTTCTTCTTTAGGAGGATTAACAATCTTATCGATCTGTTCATTAATCCAGCCGACCTCTGACGATTCCGGATGGTCGGTCAGAAACTTTTTATAAAGTTTCAGAGCGACCACGTTATCACCTTTTTTTACGTTACAATAAGCAACATAGATTTCGGCATCTTCGATCATATCCGATTCCGGAAAAACGGTCGGGAATTTTTTGAATTCGGCAATCGCCTCATCAAATTTATCCTGACGACGCAATGTCCTGGCCAGAGCAAAATAAGCATCATCGGCCATGTCTGATTCGGGAAAAGCCGAACCGAATTCAGAAAAAATCTTCATCGCCACTTCATACTCTTTAGCGCGGCTCTTCATGTCCCCCAAAGAGAACATAGCACTATCGGAGTAACCTATTTTGTTCTGAGGGTCGCCAGAAATTATCCTACCGAGATAATCACCCGCTTCATCAAATTTCTTACGCCCCACATACTTGTCTGCGATCAGATAATAAAGCTCCATCGTCGGAGTCGCTTTGGACCGGGTCAGATAATCGTCGAGAGTATTTTTTCCGGCCAGATATTCATTGATGATTTTCATAAATTCAACCGGTTCGGCATAACCATAGATGCGATCAATTTCAGTGCCGTCGGGGCGGGTTAGAACAACAGTCGGAAACCCGGCCACCCCATACTTCTGAGCCGTCAGGGTGTCTTTTTCAGCATCAACATGAACTGAGGAAAAACCAGCCACCATTTTGAGTACATCTTCATTGCGATACGTCACGGTATCGAGCACTTTACACCAGCTTCACCACTCGGTGTAAAACGTAATCAAAATATTTTGATTCTTCTCACCCGCCTGGGACAGCGCCGTCTTGTAATCATCGGCGGTATAAATCCCAGCCGACAGACTGGAAATTCCCAGAAGGAGCAACAACACCAAAACTCCAAATGATTTTTTCATAAAACTCCTCATTCGTTAGTTGTCCTCTATCTCAATTAATTTTGCGCTTTCCCAATCATCCCCCAGAATGATTTTAACCTCTTCGATAGCATCAGCAGTATGCTCGTTTGGAACCATGAGCGTATATGCTCCACCAACCGGGCGAAACGATGAGAGCCCCATCTGACCGGTAACACCAAAATATCCCGCTCCGGAATTGAGGACCGCCGGAATATCTTTTTGCCGGAGCGAATCCAAAACCATCTCAGCCATTTGTGATGAGGTCAACCGAGCCATCGCCACCCAATCCTTATACTTATCTTCACCCTCAAGAGGATCATCCTCTTTAGGGAGTTCGAGAACCAACGCCACCTTGCAATCGGGACAGGTCGTCACTTCGGCTTCATATTCATAACGGCATTTCGGACAATATTTCATGACTCTCCCCTTACTCGTTCTCTTCCGGCAATTCGGTTGCATCATCACCTGAAGAATTTTCCCCTATAAAAAGACCGACCAAATTCTTGGCCTCTTCCTCAAACTCAGATGGAACCATAATTTCAAATTGATCCAGCTTGCCGCTACTAAGCGACCGGAGCGGCAAACCGCTGGAACCAAAAAAGCCTCCCTTCGACCCCAGGACTGCCGGAATATCATACGATTTGAGTCCATTAACGGCAAACTCCGCCAACGTCCGGTTACTTGAACCAGCCACTACAACCCATTGACCCCTGGTTCCAACCTGATCCCCTTGGGCTTCGTTTTCTTTGTTATCAAATGATTCCATATTGATCTCACTATTACTACGACTTAACCGTCTCACGAGTTGTGCTATTATTGGTCGCCACCTGGGCTAATGACTCAGCAAATTGGTCACAATCAGCAACCGAATTCATTTCGGTGGTAGCGATCAGAAGATGATGATCCATCCCGGCATAAAAGCGCCCGAGGTCAATTCCTGCTGAGATCCCCTTCAGGCTCAACTGCTCGATTATTTCTGCTGACGGCAAAGGGGTCTTGATAACAAATTCGCGCAAAAACGGGCCATCTGAAAAGCGTGAGAAACCAGCCAGCCGGCAAATTTTGTCAGCCAGATAATGAGCCCGATCGGTCGAGATGCGGGCCACTTGCGGAAATCCGGTCTTGCCCAATAATGACATATAGATCGTCGCGGCCGTCGCACACAAAGCTTGATTTGAGCAGATATTTGAAGTTGCTTTGTCCCGCCTGATATGTTGTTCGCGCGTCTGCAAAGTTAAGACAAATCCATCCTTACCATCAGAATCGACCGTCCGAGCGACTAATCGTCCCGGAATTTTTCTGACAAATTTCTTGCGACAGGCAAACAGACCCAAAAGTGGTCCGCCATACCCGACCGGAATACCGAGCGGTTGCCCCTCACCGATAGCGATATCGGCCTGATTCTCAACCGGTGTTTTTATTATTCCAAGTGAGATCGGGTCAAACTGCTGAACAAACAGACCACCAGCATCATGAATCGCTTGTTCAAATTTTGCTAAATCCTCAAGCGTCCCGAAAAAATTCGGTTGCGCCATGATCAGACAAGCGCATTGATCGTCGATAATCTTAGTCAGATCATCGGTGGAGGTCACATCTCCATCACGCGGTAAAGTAACGATTTCAATATTGCGACCAGAGAGAGTTGCGCGTAAAACATTAATGTAATTCGGGTTGACAGTTGAGGAGATAACTACCTTGGACCGATGCGTATAAGAGACCGCCAAGATGGCCGCTTCGGCAACAGCGGTTGCCCCATCATAAAGGGAAGCGTTGGCAACATCCATTCCGGTCAGGCGACAGATGTGTGTTTGGAATTCATAAATAACCTGGAGTGTCCCTTGCGCCACCTCTGCCTGATACGGTGTATATGCTGTGGCAAACTCAGGACGCATCGCCAACGACCAGACCGGAGCCGGGATATAATGATTGTAAAGGCCACCACCGACAAATGATACGCATCCAGGCTGGTTGGCCGATGCCAACGCCTCCAGATGCCGCATAAGTTCTACCTCACCCATTGCGGGAGGCAGATCAAGCGGTTTGGTCAGACGCAACGATTGGGGAATCACCTTGAATAAATCGGATGCGTCGCCGCACCCGATTTTATCCAGCATAATTTTTTTATCATCCGGACTACTGGGGATGTAAGGCATCTATCTTATATTCCTTCCACCATCTCTTCATAACCGGTCGCATCAAGCAGATCGTCAAGTTGTGACGGATCGGCCAATTTGACTTTTATAATCCAGCCTTCGCCATATGGATCGCGATTGACGATTCCGGCATCTTCTTCAATCATACTATTTACGTCTTCAACAACGCCGGTGACGGGAGAAAATAACTCGGAAACCGCCTTAACCGCCTCAATTGTTCCGAATGGCTCCGACTGCGTTACAGCGCCACCCACTTCCGGCATTTCGATAAAGACAATATCCCCCAGTTCACCCTGGGCATAATCGGTAATTCCGATTTCGACGATGTCACCCAAAACACGAATCCATTCATGATCTTTAGTATATTTCAAATCTGCTGGCGTATTCAATCTGGTTCCTCGATTCTTATTTCACTCCGGTCTTCGATTTGCCGTTTGTTTTAATACCGGCCTCTTCGGGCAAGCAAGTTTCAATAAACGACGTATCAAAATTGCCGGCGACAAAATTGTCGTTGGTTAATATCAGCTTAAGAAAATCTATAGTAGTCGGTATCCCCTCAATGACAAATTCGTCGAGAGCCACCAAAGTTTTGCGAATCGCCTCGTTTCGATCTCTCCCACGGACAATCAATTTGCCGATCATCGAATCATAATAAGGCGGGATAACATAGCGGGAATAAGCATGCGTATCAAGCCTGACACCATGTCCTCCCGGTTGATTAAAAGTTTTAATCGTCCCCGGTGCCGGCATAAATCCTTTGGATGGGTCTTCGGCATTGATGCGACATTCTATGACATGGCCTCTGAAACGAATCTCGTCCTGCTTCAAATCCATCTTCTCGCCCGCCGCTATCTTGATCTGTTCGCAGACAATGTCAATACCGGTGATCTCTTCGGTGACCGGATGCTCAACCTGAACACGGGTGTTCATCTCCATAAAATAAAAATTCCCATCATTATCGACCAAAAACTCAACCGTTCCCGCGCCGCGATACCCAACAGCTTGGGCGCCAAGAATCGCCGCGTCACCCATTTTTTTTCGCAATTCGTCACTAACTATCGGGGAGGGAGATTCCTCCAAGAGCTTTTGATGCCGCCTCTGAATCGAACAGTCACGCTCACCGAGATGCACAATATTTCCGTAGTTATCACCAAGAAGCTGTATCTCGACATGATGCGGCTTGACAATTACTTTTTCGAGATATAAAGAGCCATCATGAAAAGCGATAACCGACTCGGAACGGGCCATATTAAAAGCGGTTTCCAATTCTTCGGGACCGTTGGCAATTCGCATACCACGCCCACCGCCACCAGCCGAGGCCTTGATCAGTACCGGATAGCCAACCTGGTCAGCCACAACAGCCGCCGCCTCAACATCCTCAAGCAAACCATCAGAGCCGGGAATAATTGGCACGTTAGCGTTGTTCATAAGCTCTTTAGCTTTGGACTTGGCCCCCATTTGCCGAATCATATGACCGGATGGTCCGATAAAAGTAATATCGCATTCTTCACATATTTCAGAGAACTCGGCATTCTCCGCCAAAAAACCGTACCCCGGATGAATCGCATCGGCATTGGTAACCTCAGCCGCGGCGATAATCCGTTTTGCATCAAGATAAGATTCAGTCGGCGATGGTGGACCGATGCACACATCCTCATCGGCAAAACGGACATGAAGAGAATCGCGATCCGCTTCAGAATAAACCGCCACCGTCTTTATATTCAGTTGACGACAGGCTCGAATTATCCGCAGAGCAATTTCGCCCCGATTGGCAATCAAAACTTTTTTAAACAAGCTGTTCCTCTCTTTTTCAAGAGATTAATAATAACCAATCGGACCGATTATTTCAACTAAACTAAGCGATCCTAATCAAAAAAAAAGGCCGCCCAACGGGCGGCCTTGATAACTTGAGTCTCATCGGGTTACTCGAGAAATCCTTCTGCGGGTGTTCTTTCCTCACTCGGCTCAGACCACCTATCAGAAGCACCGACGATCCCTTTAGTTCGCAAGTCAAAGTCATCAGGATTGGAAGCCTGAGTCATCGCCTCCTCATAGCTGATAAAACCTTGGTTGTACAACCGCATGATCGACTGATCAAATGACTGCATCCCATACTGAGTTCCGCCCGACTCAATCAGATCGGGGATATTGCTGATTTTTTCCGGATCGATAAGACAATCATGAATGGCGGCGGTATTCATCAGAATTTCCAATGCCGGGACCCGACCAGGCATATCATGACGAGTCAGAAGCCTCTGACATACGATAGATTGTAATGTCCCACCGAGAAGAAGCCGAATCTGCTGGTGCTGATGGGGCGGGAAAAATGAGATAATACGACTGATTGTTTCGATCGCATTCAAAGTATGTAGAGTTGTCAAAACCAGATGTCCGGTATCGGCCGCCGTCAGGGCAATCGACATCGTTTCCAGATCACGGATTTCCCCAATTAGAATTATATCGGGGTCCTGCCGAAAAGCATGCCGCAGAGCGGTCGCAAAGCTCTCGGTATCTCCACCCACCTCACGCTGAGAAATAATGCAGTTCTTGTCCCGAAAGATAAATTCAATCGGGTCTTCGATGGTCATGATGTTGGCCGAGCGGGTATTATTCATCTCCTGAATAATCGAAGCCAGAGTCGTCGATTTACCCGATCCGGTCGTACCGGTTATAACCACCAGACCACGCCTCTCCAAAGACAATTTTTTTATAGCGTCGGGCAAATGAAGATCTTCAAAACTGGGGATAGAAGTATTGACCGCCCGGATTGCCAGACCGCTGGTCCCTCTTTGTTTATACAGATTAATACGAAAACGACCAAGTTTAGCCACCGAAAGGGCCAGATCCATTTCGTTTCGTTTGTAGAATTTTTTCTGCTGATCTTCGGTGAGAATCTGGGAGATAACAGTTTGAATAACTTCGGTGGTAACCGGTTCGGTATCAATCTGCTGAAGAATGCCGTTGATTCTCAAGTACGGGCGAATACCAACCCGAATGTGGAGGTCGGATGCTTTCTTCTTTTGCATTTCACTTAACATTTGCTTCAGGTTCATCCGACCCTCCTTATATGTGGACGAGCGCTACCCCGTTGGATCGATTAGATAAAGGGTCTGACCGAATTCCACCGGTTGCGCGTTTTCAATACATATCTTGGCTATCCGCCCAGCCGATTCCGATTCAATCTCGTTCATCAGCTTCATCGCTTCCACGATGCAGACTACCTGGCCTTTGTCAATCCGCTGACCCATCGAAACATATTCGTCGGCGTCAGGTGCCGGAGCAGAATAAAAGGTGCCGACCATAGGTGATTTGACCGCCACCAAATTTGATTCATCAAGTCCATCTTGTGCCGCTGGAACCACAGCCGGAGCCGGGGCGGTTGGGGCAGACGAAGCGGTAACCGGCATTTCCCGAGTATAAACAGTAGCACCATCTCCGTTGCCAGAAACAGCTCCTGCCAGTCGTCGAGTAATCCGAACCTTCCGTCCCCATCCAGAGACTTCAAGACTTTCTATATCTGATTCTTCGACCAACTGAATCAGTTTCTTAATTTGCTTTTCATTCATTTTTTTCTTATCCCGTTTCGACTTGCCGCAAACTAACAGTTTTCGGCTACAATTCCAATAAATTTTTGGGTGCTTTATTCAACACCAAACTACCTTTAGGACGAACAACCAGATCATCCTCGATCCGAACGCCTCCCCAACCGGAGATATAAATACCTGGCTCGACAGTTAAAACCATGCCACTCTTGAGGATATCATCACTGAGCGGAGACAGCCGAGGACCGGTATGAACCGCCAGACCGATTCCATGTCCAGTTCCATGACCAAAATTCGCCCCATATCCGGCCTTTGTGATAATTTTACGAGAC
>JAUUYJ010000146.1 GCA_030588275.1 Candidatus Zixiibacteriota bacterium
CGACGTATCAGCAATGTTGAAACTGTCCCACGACCTTTTTCAAGGCGTGATTCAATAACCGAACCGGAGGCTCTGACATCCGGGTCGGCCTTGAGTTCCATCATTTCCGCTTGTAACAAAACTAACTCAAGAAGTTTTTCGACCCCTTCTCCGGTTTTGGCCGAAACCTCAACCATAATGACCTTCCCACCCCAGTCCTCACTCAAAAGATTATGAGTGGAAAGCTGTTGCCGCACCGATTCGGGGTTGGCATCAGGGAGATCCATTTTGTTAATAGCAACTATGATAGGTACACCAGCCGCACGCGAATGATCAATCGCCTCGACCGTCTGAGGCATAACCGCCTCGGTTGCCGAAACAACCAGAATAACAATATCGGTCACCTGTGCGCCACGAGCACGCATCGCAGAAAATGCTTCATGTCCTGGAGTATCGAGAAAAGTGATCATTCCCTTTTCAATCTTGACACCATAGGCACCAATATGCTGGGTTATTTTTCCAGCCTCTCCACCAACAACATTAGATTCCCGGATATAATCCAGAAGGGTCGTTTTCCCATGATCGACATGTCCCATAATCGTTACAATTGGAGAACGCGGAACAGGGTTAAGCTCTTCCTCTTCTTCAAGCGCTGTCGCGGCCACTTCTTCAACCTGAACAACTTCAACCTCATACTCCAAAGCCAAAGTTTCAATCGTATCCATATCCAGACGTTGGTTGATTGAAGCCAACATCCCTAATTCCATACATTTGGCGACTAATTCGACCGGACGCTTGTCAAACATCTTAGCCAATTCCGAAAGGGACATAAATTCAGTGACTTCGATGGCTGTCATGCCATCTTCCTGACCGATTTCACCCGGTGCCCGTTTCTTATGCTTCTTAACCTTTTTTGTCCCGTCCAGGCTGGCCATCGTCTGCTTAAAGGAAAGCTTGACCGCCTCGGTATCCACCTTCGGACCTCTGGCTTTCTTGCGATCTCCACGCCTTTTGCGTTTTCGGGGTGGCCGTCCGCCCCCGGTTGCTGGTCTTCCGCCACCGGTTGGTGGTCCACCACGAGCAGTTGTCGGAGCAGAGCGGGCGGTGGTCGGTCCTTTACCACTAAATTTACGCGCAACATCAGCCGGTGCATCGGAGCTTGAGATAATTGTTGCACGTGAAGCGGCGATAGATTTGGCCGATAATTTATTCTTTTTACCCTCTCCTCCACCGTCAGCTGAAACTGGTGGAGCGGCCGCAATTATCTTCGGCTTAACACTTTCAAATATTTTCGCCCGACGCGGAACCTCTTTCGGCTTAGCTGGCTCTATGATTCGCCCTTTATACGGCTCATCTTTGGGAGCGGCAGCTTTACCCGAAACAACCTTAGGTGCCGTTTCCTCTTTTTTCTCAACTTTTTCTATTTTGTCTGTTTTTTCTACTTTTTCAGGTGCTTCTGTTTTTGCAACTGACTCTTTTTCTTTCTTTTCGGCTAATTTCGACTGATCTTCTTTCGTCTTCTTAGCCTCCAGCTCACGTGCCGCTTTCTCTTTAGCCTTCTTTTGCAAGAAAGCTTTTTTCTTCCGAGCCAGTGCCTCAGCCTTGCGCCTCAGGGCCGATTTTTCAGCATCCTGCCGCCTTTTTTTGGCCTCGATCTCTTTAAGTTTTTCCTGACGGGCCGCATCATCCTTTTTGACCTCGGCAATTTCCCGTTTAAACTTTTCAGATATCGCACCCAGCATATCCTCGCTGGCAACCGACATATGAGATTTTATCGTAAAACCCATCCCGCGCAACACCGTTAAAAGGGCATCGCTCGAAAGGTTATATTCCTTGGCAATATCATAGATACGCTGTTTTGACGGCGCTTTAGCCAAACTGTTCCTCCAAACCTGACTTCTTTGTCAACAAATCCATCACTTTTTTCAATATATTACCGATGGCTATTCATCCTTGCCAACAGCTTCATCGGTCTCTTCACTTTCGTCAGAATTGTCACCCGATTCTAATTCGGATGCCTCTTCTTCAGCAAGTTTTGCCGCTTTTTCTTCCGCTTCAGCCGCTTCGGCCGCAATTCGTGCTTCCTCTTCGGCGCGGAGGTTCTCAAGGAACTCCGTCATATAATCCTGAGCTTTGGCAATTAATCGTTCAGCCGTCTTTCCACCGATACCTTCAACTTCCAACAGGTCATCAAGCGGACAATCAGCCAAATCCTGAATCGTATTGAGATCGGCTTCAACCAATCGTTCTTCTAAGACATCTCCAATACCATCAAGCTTACCGATCGGAACCATCATCTCCGCCTCACGACGCTTCATCTCGTTGTAATCAGATTCCGACATGATGTTAATTTTCCAACCGGTCAAGCGTGACGCCAGACGAGCATTTTGACCCTGCTTACCGATCGCCAGAGACAACTTGTCATCTTCGACGGCGACCGTCATCATTCTCTCATCCTCGGAGACATCAATGTTGACCACTTTAGCAGGAGCCAAAGAACGGGTCACAAACACTTCCGGGCTTGATGTATAAGCAACAATATCAATCCGCTCATTATTCAACTCACGAACAATTGACTGAACCCGAACTCCTTTAATACCAACACAAGCACCGACCGGATCAATTCGTTCGTCGGCAGAATAAACGGCCAATTTTGTCCGATCACCTGGTTCGCGAGCAATTGCTCGAACTTCAATAATTTTTTCAAATATTTCAGGTACTTCCAACCCAAACAACCGCATGATGAAGTCAGTACTAACCCGTGAAAGAATAATTTGCGGTCCTCGCATAGATTTTTGAACATCAAGAATAATCGCACGAACCCTGTCACCCTGACGATACTTCTCACGCGAAATCTGTTCCCGAACCGGCAAGATTGCCTCGGCCCTACCCAGATTAACGATCACATTACCCTTATCAACCTGCTGGACCGACCCGGAGGTCAGTTGGCCCACACGAATAATGTACTCGTCATATATCCGATCACGCTCCGCCTCGCGGATCCGTTGAATAAGTATCTGCTTGGCCGACGCAATCGCATTTCTCCCGAACTCTTCGACCGGATCGATAAATATCTCCATCTGGTCATCAATCTCAGCTTCAGGGTCAAGCCCCAGAGCTTCTTCAAGAGAAATCTCAGTGTAACGATCCACGACCTTTTCCACCACAGTTCGCAGAGAGATCATGGTCAATTCTCCTTCGCCATGATCAAACTTGAACGACAGGTTGTCGATATATCCGTATTTCTTGCGCGCCGCCGCCAATAATCCCGCTTCAACCGTCTCAACGACCAGGTCCATATCAATATTCTTATCTCTGGCAATAAGCGACATCGCTTCAAGGGTATCAAATCCCATGGTACAACTCCGACTAAATAATTATTTTCCCATACCGAATATCGGCTAAGGGTATTTCTCGTTTGCCACTCTTGTTTTCCAAAACAACAAACTCTTCAGCCACTTCAGCCAGCAGTCCTTCAGCCGAAGTCTCCTTCTCATTCTTAACATAATCGACACGCATTCGTTCACCAACACGCCTTCGAAAATCACGGTAACCAACCAGCGGCCGATCAAGCCCCGGCGATGAAACCTCCAGAAGATACCCGGCGTCAAAGAGTTCGGTCGCCTCAAAAGCGGCTCCAATCAACCTCGACAATCGAGCACAATCGTCCAGCGGGACACCATTATCAGAATCTATAAAAAGTTGTAGCCGATACTCTCCCTTAAACCGAGACATCTTAATCTCGATAAGGTCAAACTTCGCCTCCGTAAGGATTGGCTCAGCCACCAACTTAATTTCATTTTTCAGATCCTGCGCCATAAATTTCTCATTCCCGGTCAACTCAGATCAGTTTCAAACCGGCCTTTAATCATCTCCTGCCCAATCCACGTTTGAGTCGGTATTTTGGGCATACCAAAAAGTGGGAATTACCCACTCACTCGCAGGTCTCCCACTAAAGCCTGACAATATACTAAAAGAGAAAGCGAAAGCAACAAAAAAATATCAAATTGCCCGCTCCAGGAATTCGGTCGATTTCTCTATAATTTCGCTCAAATCGACCCTAACCAGATCAGATTCGTTTCGCAATTTCAACTCTATTTTCCCCTCTGCTAATGACTTGTCACCAATCGTAATTCTAAGCGGAATCCCTACCAAATCGGCATCATTGAGCTTGATCCCGGCCCGCTCCATGCGGTCATCATACAACACTTCAAACCCAGCCTCGGTCAGCTCATTGTAAATCTTCTCACCCGCTTCCTGCTGCGGTTCTTTACCGGCGTTCATCGTTATAATGGTAATCTGATATGGAGCAAGAGACTTCGGCCAGAGAATCCCTTTGTCGTCATGAAATTTCTCAATCGCCGCCTGAGCCGTGCGGGTAACGCCAATCCCGTAAGAGCCCATAATATAAAGTTGCTCTTTGCCATTTCTATCCAGGAACTTACCTCCCATCGACTTGGAGTATTTGGTCCCCAGCATAAAAGTATTACCAACCTCAATCCCGCGCGACGCGGTCAACAGGCCATCGCATTCCGGACAGCCTTCGCCAACCGGGGCGTTTTTGAGATCAACCACTCCGGTCGTTTTGAAATCGCGATTCAGATTAACATTTATAATATGTTTGTCCGCCTTGTTGGCACCGACGACAAAGTTTGTCATATTTTCAACTTCAGGATCGACAACAATAGCGCAACCCAACCCTATCGGACCGGCAAAACCGACCGGCGCACCAGTTAACTTTTCAACCGTTTCCGGTCCAGCCATCTCCAACTCAAGACAACCGAGATAGTTTTTAAATTTAATTTCATTGATCTGACGATCCCCACGAATCATTGCGGCCACCGGCTTAACAACATTCTTTTTCTTACCCTTAAATTCGGCGTTAAAAAGTAATGTTTTGGCAAAACGATTAGGTGGCATTTTCAAAAACTCAGATATCTCCTCAATCGTCCCGGCATTCGGAGTGTCAACCTCTTCGGTCTCCTTGATCTCTTTATCCTGCACCGGTGGATTTAATTCTCTGAAAACAGCCTTTTCTACATTGGCGGCGTAGTCGCACTTATCGCACGACACGATTGTACACTCTCCCCCGTCGGTATCGACCATAACCATAAACTCATGCGAACCGGACCCACCCATCGCGCCACTATCGGAATCAACCTGCTTGGCCGACAGTCCGCACCGATCAAAAATTCTATGATAAGCGGCAACCATCTTGTCGTAGGCACCCTGATGCGCCTCTTCATTAATATCAAAACTATAAGCATCCTTCATAATAAACTCACGCCCTCGCATCAATCCAAACCGAGGCCGAATCTCATCCCGGAATTTAGTCTGTATCTGATACATGTTCAATGGCATCTGCTTATAACTTTTGAGTTCTCCCGAAACCAAATCGGTGATGATCTCTTCGTGCGTTGGTCCCAAAACCATTTCACGGTCATGACGATCTTTCAGACGGGCCAGCTCTTTACCGTAATCGTTCCAACGGCCCGATTTACGCCACAGATCGGCCGGTTGAACAAACGGCATCAATATCTCTACCGCGCCGGCTGAGTCCATCTCTTCCCGCACAATATTGGAAACCTTATTGATGACCCTCTGCATCAATGGAAGGTAGTTGTAAACTCCTGCCGCCAACCGACGCATATAACCGGCTCTCAAAAGGAATTTATGCGAAACTAACTCCGCCTCAGACGGGTTATCTCTCATTGTCGGAATATATGTTTTGCTCCACCGCATGTCACAACCACCTTGCTCTATTTAATCCTTCAGAAACTGCGAAACAATAAAAAAGGCCGAGGCCTCATTCCGGCAAAGATACAGCACGAGATCGGTTTGTCAATTTAATAATAGTGAGATATATGTTGGATAGTATAACGATTCCCTACCCCACACGGGGGTCGAGGGGGCTAGATGGCTGTAACTCCCGCAACGGACTTCGTCCTACGGGATTAGATCGCAACGCTCGAACATCTACCAACCCCACAAGGGGGTAGATGGCTGTAACTCCCTACGCTCGAACATCCACCTAAAAGCGACTGGTCGGTGTCAATTATAGTAATCGGCGGCGTGGTATAGATAGTTTGACGATGGACGACCCTCTAATACAGTATCTATCCTATCTGGTAGGTCAGCGAGCCCTGCCTGAGGTCTGATAAGACCGAAGGTTCCGAAGCAATGCCCCATCGGGGCGGTGCGAGGAAGCTCCTGACACAACAAGCTATCCACCCTAAGAGCGACTAGTCGCAACTTGTTGGTTGACAAATTGGTTGGGTCTGCTTACTATTCTGATTCTAAATAATGCCCCTGTAGCGTAACGGATAGCGCGGCAGCCTCCGGAGCTGTAGATCCAGGTTCGATTCCTGGCAGGGGTATAATGATGATTTCTGCAAGAATACGGTTTTGGAGTAATGGGGAGTTACATTGACGGGTATAAAATAATGGCCAAGGACGAAGAAACACGCAAATACAAATTACTAGCATATGGAATAGAAAAATGTGGCTTGATACCACTTGACAAGCCACTCGAAACTAAAAATTATAAACTTTATTTTGAGC
>JAUUYJ010000316.1 GCA_030588275.1 Candidatus Zixiibacteriota bacterium
CGAATATAAAGATTAATCAGGTCGTTTAACGGCTGTAACCGCCCGGTTGCATCGGCTGAAGTCTCAAGCGTTCGGACCGATGTCGTTCCGACCGCCAGAAGTTTTTGCCCCTGATTTTTACGTTGGTTGATGCTACCTGCCGTCTCTGTTGAAATCCTGGCCAGCTCCGGATCAACATAATGGTCTTCAATCTCGTCAACGATCACCGGCTTAAACGTCCCCGGACCAACATGAAGCGTTATTTTTTCCGCTTTGATATTCATCTCACTCAGGTTTTTTAGCATCGCATCATCGAAATGAAGCCCGGCGGTTGGAGCCGCAACCGAGCCAGAATCGTCGGCATATACCGTTTGATAACGGCTCAAGTCATTGCTGTCAGCCGTTCGCTTGATGTAGGGAGGCAAGGGGACTTCCCCATACTGCCCAATGATCTCTTGTTCAGATTTATTTGAAACGAATGATATTCGTCTTTCGACCTTACCGGGGTCGTCGGTAATGGTAAGCGACAAGTCGTCACCAAAATATATCTGTTCGTTTTTTTTGATCCGTCCGGAAGGGCGCAGTAATGCGAGCCAGCAATTGTCCTCAATTTTGCGGACCATGAAAATTTCCACCTTACCACCACTTTTTCGGTGCCCGATCAGACGTGCCTTGAAAACGCGACTGTCGTTTAATACCAGAAAATATGAATCGTCAATGATTTGTGGAAGCTCGGAAAATTTCCGGTCTTCGATCGTGCGCTTGGCTCGATTGATTACCATCATACGGGAATCGGTCCGATTGGCCGGTGGGAATTGAGCAATCAGTTCCGGCGGCAGACTAAAATCGAATTGGGAAAGTTTCATAGAGATGGCATCACGATAAAATTAAAATCTTGTTAGAATAACGACTCCTGCTGATTCGGTTGCTCACCCTTTTTGATTCCCAGATGACGGTACGATTTTTCGGTCGCAATCCGCCCCTGACGGGTCCGCTGGAGAAATCCTATTTTCAAGAGATACGGCTCCACCAGATCAACCAAGGTGTCGTTCTCTTCGTTGAGGGTTGTGGCAATCGCTTCCTGCCCGACAGGACCACCATTATAATAGTTGATTATCACCTTGAGATAATCCCGATCAAGCTTATCAAGACCAACGCTGTCGATCCCTTCCACATCCAAAGCCTTCTCGGCGATCATTCGGGAAATTGCTCCATCCCCTTTTACCTCGGTGTAATCACGAACGCGGCGCAATAATCGATTGGCGACGCGGGGTGTACCTCGCGACCGACGACCAATAACCAAAGCCGCTTCCGGCTCGATTTCTAAATCAAGGAGACCGGCAGACCGAGTGACAACTTCGGCCAATTCTTCATCGGAATAAAAATCGATATGATGCAAAATCCCAAAGCGATCACGCAATGGGGCTGATAACAGCCCGGCCCGTGTCGTAGCACCAACCAAAGTAAACTGTTTCAGCGGCATGTTGATGGCGCGTGAAAAAGCACCCTTGTCGATCAAAAATTCTACTTTGAAATCCTCTAAGGCAGGATAGAGAAACTCTTCGACAACCGGATTGAGGCGATGGATTTCATCTATGAAAAGAAGATCCCCACGACCAAGGTTGGTCAAAATCCCCATCAGGTCGCCTGAGCGAGTCAAAGTTGGGCCAGATGATGAGATAATATTCGCTTCCATCTCTTTGGCCAAAATCTGAGCCAAAGTCGTTTTACCTAATCCGGGAGGTCCATAAAATAAAACATGCTCGTGCGGTTCGGCCCGTCGCCGGGCCGCCTCAATTGAGAGACGTAATTTATCGCACAACTCACGCTGTCCGATATAATCATCAAGATGGCTGGGTCTCAGAGAGAGAAAGCCGTTTTCCTCGGCCGGGGATGCTGACTCACCCGATATAATTCTCTCCCGCTTCATGTTGTCGCTTTGGCTCCGGAGAGAGAGAAGATCACCGCCATCATCTCTTCGGTCGACTTGATATCAGGTTTTGCTTCCATTGCTTTTTTGACCATGCCATCTACTTCGGCAGGCTTATATCCCAACTGCCCCAGTACCTCATAAATCTCATCTTCATAAGAAACCTTTTTGCCAGAAGAGACAGAGAGGGGTCGGTCGTTGCGGGATAAGGCGAAGCGGGTCACCTTGCCGGACAGTTGGGCAATTATTTTTTCCGCCATACGGGGGCCGATACCGGGCAAAAGGCGCAACTGCGCCCCATCTTTTTCCTCAATCGCCCTGGCAATGTCACGAACCGACAGCGTCAAACAACGAAGGGCTTTGCGCACACCAACGCCTGAAACGGTGGTAAACAGCTTAAAAAATTCCCGGTCAGCCGGAACGGTAAATCCAACCAGACGGGGATAAAGGTTTGAGGCATTACCGGATGATTCAATATAATGATAAGTATAAAGCGTCACCGGTCGATCCTCTTTAGCCTGATGCTTAAGCGGCTCGGCCAGTCCGGACGGAATAAGAACTTCATAAAATAACCCGCCCAATTCGAGGCTGATACTCTCCTCACCGACGGAATCAATTTTGCCACAAATTTTCTGTATCAACTTCCCACCATTCTTAAGGCATGATTGATGTGACATAATCCGGTTGCCAACGCATCGTAGGTATCAAACGGTTCAGCCGGTCCGGTTATTTTAAGTTGGCTGAGAACCGTTTGGCGGACCTGCTCTTTATTGGCTCGACCATTACCGGTCAAAGATTTTTTTATCATGGTTGCCGAATAATGACCGACCGGGATATTTTTAGAATCAGCCGCCGCCAAAATCGCACCACGAGCATGCGCCATAATTATTCC
>JAUUYJ010000122.1 GCA_030588275.1 Candidatus Zixiibacteriota bacterium
CGGCAAGCGCGACGCTTGCGGTGGTAAGCAAAAGGCAGATAATTAAGATTGTTCTGTATTTCATTCCATTTCCCGTATTTGATGTCGTCTAATGATTCGACTTAAAACCAAAACAGTCGAAAATAGTAATTGACTGTCTCAGATGTAAAATAAGACGTTTTTTGAAATCGTCAATCTTTTATTTGCGCGTCAGCTCCTACGCCGGACCGGTCAAAAACAGGCTGGAGCTCATAAACAATGCGGGATTGGCCCGGAACGGAAAACATAATTAATGATAAAGACGGCATCACCAACGTTTATCAAACCGTCACCATTTGCTTCTCCCAACTCAAGTGGGTCGGGCGTTGTGCCATCCTTAAAAACAAAATTAATCAGGAATACGGCATCGGCTACATTTATGAAAGAATCGTTATTGGCATCGCCGCAGAACAGCGTTTGCGAAACATAGGTCGATTTCAGATCAGAGAAGGGGCTCCATTGATTTTCGTTATCTTCAGCCCGAACAAAATACCAATAATCGCCACTGCTTCGATTTGTAAACGTTTTTGAATTGTCGAGAAGGTTGGAATAGACCGATTCGGTTCCAAAAATGGTTTGGGGATATATATCATCAAAGTAAATCCCCTCGCCAAGAACCGACTGGTCGGTGTAATATGAAAACCTGAAATATACTTCTAAGCCAACGTAGGCAGACAAATCAAAGCCGGCCTCGATCCAACTATCCAATGATGATCCGGTGATGCCATGACCGCGATTGTTTCCATTCGGGTTGGTTTCGGTTGTTATCATGCTGGGCAGGGGGGTGAAATTAATTCCATCTTCAGAAACCTCGACATAAGCGTAATCCCAGTTGGTTTCGATATCGAAAAATAGATTGACCTTAAGACTATCTCCAGCCTTCACAAAGTATGGATAGATCGATTGAAAATAAAATATTGAGTTATCAAATGCGGTGGAATAAAAGCTGGTTGGTTGGCTTGAGTAGCGCGTTGTGGATTGCTCGAAACCGGAGACCGTCCATGAGGCGGGAGTATCGACTGGGTCTATGATTATTTGTTTATCTTGAAGCTCTCGTAATTCAAACCGAACGGCTGGGTTGAGGCTGTCATCATGCGTCCAGTTAACTTGATAAAGCTGACTGTTAACCGTGTCGGGAAGGCTTAAAACCGGAGGAAGGGGCGGAGCCATTGAATATATATGATCGGCGATATCGCACAGGAACAAGCATGGTTCGAGATTCTCAGAAACCAGTTCCGGAATGCGGGACAGCTCAGGCCAGAATCCATCCGCATACGAACCAACCTCAAAGGTGAACGGAAATGATATCTCTTTGCTGGTCTGTTCTCCATAGAACCAGTCATCGGTGGTTCCATTAGTCAGGTACAGTATCCAGCCCGGTCCGGGAGAATATCCATTCATTCCAGCGATGGAATCACCAATCGGTTTGAAGATAGCTTCGTCGGGAGTGTAAGACTCTACAAATCCCCAGGGCCATAAAACCAAATTTGAATAAGAATGAACGAAAACGGTAATAACGAAATTTTTGGCAATGGCAAAATCCCGGATCGCTGAAGTTTCCGGCTCCGAAAATGGACCGATACCGCGATAGGTTGGGTCTTCTGAATCGGGCGAGGAGCCGATATCATCAAATCCCCAACTATGGCCAAAATTGCGATTGAGATCGACTCCAAAAGTTCCGTCACCATTATTGCGGCGGTTTTTTCGCCAAAGGCCACCGCCTCCCGGCGCGATCTCTTCATTATGATAATAGCCGTCTGGGTTGGTAACTAAAACGATCCAAATCTCGCGATTGTCAACAAGATTGGCAATGGTCGGATCGCTCCCGTAGTTTTGGCACAGATGAGTCATCAGATTTAGCAGAACTTCCGGAGTGATGACTTCGCGGGCATGAATTGCTGAAGCAAACAGAACGGCTGGCTCAGATTCGTTGAGACCGGGATTGTCTGATATTTTGACCGCCCAAATATCTCGATCTTCCACTGTTTTCCCCAAGGAAATTTTCTGGGAAAGTATCGTCGGATATGCTGAAATAAGGGCATCCTGCGCTTGATTAATCTCAGTCAGGGTTTTATAGCCACCCATATCTTTTGCGGCCAACCGTGACTGGTAATGAGCTTTAAGATTCTCAATTACGATATTGGTTTTGTATCCGAGAGCAATTATTGAGTCGAGCTGTCTGGTGTCGGTGATTATTTCAATGTATCCCGGTTCGCTCCAAACCTCGTCAAGATTCATCGAAAGAAGCGATTGCAATTCAGACTTAGTATCGTAAAAAATACGGGCCTGGTGCGGGTTATTGTAATCAATTCCGTTTGATATGCTGGAACATAACAGAAGTAAAAAAAACAGGGTTGTCAGGCGCATGAAGTTTTGTCTCATCCCGGGTTATTCGTTTGTTTATACCTTTACAATACTTGATAATTGGCTCTTTACAAGCATTAATTTCAATCCATACTTTATTGTCGGCGTTATTGTCATTTTTCCGCATAAAGACGGGGAGATGCCATTGGCACCTCCCCGTTCGGCTGGTAAATGTTAAAAACTCAAAAATTTTCGGTCATTATTGACAGACCGGTGGCGGTCCATGCTTAAAAGCATAGTTTATCAAAAAGACGGCATCGGCAACATTCGGGATCCCATCATCATTAGCGTCACCCGAAGCAAGTGGATCAGGTGAGGCACCCTGCTTGAAGACAAAATTAATCAGGAAGACCGCGTCGGCGACATTGACCAAATCATCACCGTTGGCATCCCCGCAAACAAACGCAATTACCGACAAATTGACCGGAATTGTAAGCGAAGGGTTGGTCGGATCATTGGTCGTTAAGTTAAGCTGTCCACCATAAAGACCATTTTCAAGATCACCGGCGTCAAAGGATATGGTGAGAAGTTCAGATGAAAACGGTGCTATAGTTCCATTTCCTGGAGAGATTGACATCCAGCGGGCCGCCTTAAATGATATCGCCAAATTATCGTGCATATATTCAGCGTTGTAAACTACTTCCAGACCATCGCTTCCTTCAGAGTCCTCAATCCCAATTGTCGAACCGGTTAATAACTCAACATCGCTTCCCGGGTCCATCGTGCCGTACTGCATCACAATCCGGCCATTTGGATACAGGATTGCCTGAAATGATAACGAACCGGTTCCGGTTGGGCTGGCATAATTCGGGACCGCGTCAAAGCTGACAATAAAGTATTCATTTAGCGGGTCGTAATAATAGTAAACGTGGCCGCTTTCTGCGGGATCAAGATCGTCCCACCAAATTGAGATCAGGTCGTTGGGGTTGTTTCCATTCGGCAAGCCGGTATTTTGACGACTGCTCCAGCCGGCACCAAAACTGATAATCCCATTGGAACCGATATATAATTGGTCATATCCGTTTTCGTAATATGGGAAGGTGAACCCGATATCAAAAGGTCCGAGTGAATTGTCGTCACCAAGCATGATTTCGGTACCATCACCGGAAATGTCAATCCAATCATATTCGGGACCGGCGGCATCATCAGAGTCGATCCAACTATAGCCAAATGTATCCGGGCCACCATTACTGCGTGCGACTGTAGCGAAGAGGGGTGATTCATACTCAGACTTGTCGTCAGATGAAATCCTCATATCGATCAGTTGCCGTTCAACATTGGTTGCATCCGGTTTGGCGAAAAAGGCTCCATTCTTACCGTCAAACATGACACAACTGATACTGAAATCAAGTGGCGCCGGGCCATCATTATATAACGTTATCTCCTGCGTCGATTGGGCTCCACCATCTAAATACTCATCAAGCGGATTGGTGGCAATCTGGCAGTCAGGGTAATGGATGGAAGATGTCATCGAAAATGTTTCGGTCCAATTGCTATCGTTGATGTCGGTCATGATGACGGTGAATTGCAATAAATGCTCCGTCGGAATATCTCCTGCAACATCAAAGCTGAAGGCAGAACCAACAGAGGCGGTCCCATTATTACCGGCGATTGATCCAAACGATTCGGTGTTATCGATAATCGTAATATAGGAATCGATGCTTGAGAGGACGGCTGTTACGTTAGTCGCTTCATCAGGGCCGACATTGATTAGTTCCAGCCCGACGATGATGTTTTCACCATAATCGATCAAGCCGTTACCATTACCACCGACGACATCATCCATACTTGAGGAAGCACAAAGCAGATATGGTCCGTCCGGAGTGATTACCTGAACGTCGGCTATGTAAGGTTGCATATTATAGGCGGTCACCGTCAGGGTGACATTATCACCAATCGGCAGAGCCGTTTCCATTGAGATTGTCGCAGATCCATCGGCAGAGCTATAGGCCGTTCCATAGATAATGCCGTTGGCATAAAGTGCACACATAGCACCCTCGACCCCAACTACCTGAAGGGAGAATTGATCGACACCAATCAGGGCGACGGCGTCATGGTTAACCGTCATGGCAACCGGATTGTCGGTTCTGACTTCAAGAGATGGATCACCAAAAATGTGCCAGTTTTTATATTCCGAGATACCGGCCGATCCTGATAGATCAATCATTTTGCATGAACCGTTAAAGCAGAGTCCGCCATAACTGCGCATAATGTCACCGGTCAGAAGGTCGGTTACCTCATCTTCGGCGTGCATCGGGGGAACCCAGTCCTGGTTAACAGTTGACATATAGGTTCCGATGGCACCGGTGGGAACGCCGTTATGCGTGGCCCTAAGCCAGGCTTCGGCAAAACAGGTATAGTCAACAAAGTTGCCATTGACGCAGGCAACACTAATGATAAATGGTAACATATTATCGTTTGTCAGATTGTTGACATTGGTGTTGGAATAGCCGGTAGTGGACCAGGCGGTATTACTGCCATGTCCGCAGTAATTCATGAATCCGCGACCCTGATTAAGGGCCGTTGTAATCTGAGAGGCTGATGCTCCATTGGTTTCGTAAAACTCGTCCACCACTGTATAGGTATAACCCAGCAGATCGTCTCTTATAAGTCCCATGTGGGCATAATCTGATTCGCCGTTGTGCCCCACGCCAGCTCCTTCGCTGGATGCGACGCCGCTGGCTTTGTGAAACCAGTCTGATCCGACCGGAGTCTTTTCGTAGGTGATCGTTCGCTCGACTTGCGTTTCGACCTGATCGAGCGTTTGAGCGGAGAATCGTCCGATAAAGGCATCAGGATAACTATCTCCACCAGCTAAGAGGGTGTAAGAGGGATCGGAGCCACCACCACCGACAATTGGAGTTGTCACCTGGGCGGCATCTCCGACGATCAGGACAAAAGCCAAATCCTGAGTCGGGTCATCATACATTGTCTGAATATAGCTATCGATACTTGAGGTGTTGTTTCCAATTGTTCCGACATCGACCAACGTTGTTTTGATTCCCTTTTGCCTTTTCCATTCGACGAGGGGCAACAGCGCATCATGAAAATCATCATATGTAATAATCAACAGGTCGCCATGCTCATCCACCTGTGAATATTTGTTTTGATAGAACTGGTAATTGATAAAGCGGGTTTGGTAAATTCGTTCAAATTCCCCAATCAACTTTGCTTCCGCTCTGCGGTTATCAAACAAGTTGACTTGTCCCGGACCGGCATTTATCACTTCAACGGTTATTGAGGTATAGACCCGGAGCGTTTGTGTCACCGGATTATACTGAAATGGATTCAACTCAATTACGATCCCGCGATAATCTCTCAGAATATACGGTACCCGAAGGCTGACTTGGTCTGCGGGATAGAATATATCTGAACTATAAACCGATCCAAACTCAAATGGAACGTCTGATGGATTAATGGTACGAGACAGGTGACCCTTTGACGGGGCAATCAGTATGTCGGTTATCTCAATATATTCCGACTCGATAATGTTAACTTTCATACCGGCATTGTCGGGAATTATAATACTTCTTGATATCTGGGGGAGAGCTGGCTCTCCGGCATCCATCAAGGTTGCTTCCCGGTCTATGAACAGGGAGAAATATTCTTTTCCCTCAATTGTTACCGGTAGCTGTTGGAAGGAACCAATCTGGTATTGTAATATCGTATGTTGATCGTCAGATTGTTGGACATTAACGGTAACGCCATCTAATCCGATTCCCAAGTCAACTGTCTTTGCGATGACAGGGGACATTAGAAATAGCACAGCAATAGCCGATATTATTAGTCTCTCTCGCATTGATTCCTCCTGTAAAGCGGCATGAAAACCTGGGCTGGTCATATGATGGCGGTTCAAAAGTTGATCCCAGGACGATTGTCCGTAATTACATCCAATATAGCAGGTTGTTAAATATCGGCAAGGGAAAATTAACGATAGTTACATTACGGTAAAGCAGAGAATATATATAATAAAAATGATTATCGGGACGGTAGGCCGCCTCAATATATAATAGTACAAACCACTATTTCGACAGTAAGGCCGCTTTCAGAAATTCTCGCTTCATCCGAGCAATGTTGCCAATCGTGATTTCTTTGGGACAGACCGCTTCACATTCACCATGATTAGAGCAGTTGCCAAATCCTTCTTCATCCATTTTAGCCACCATCTCCATAACTCTTTTGCCAGCCTCAGCGCGACCTTGAGGCTGAAGCGCATACTGCGAAACTTTGGCGGCGACAAACAAAGATGCCGAAGCGTTGGGACAGGCGGCAACGCAGGCACCGCAACCGATACAGGATGCGGCATCCATTGCCAAGTCAGAATTTTCTTTCGGTATAAGAAGGGCATGTGCATCGGGCGCAGAGCCGGTGTTAGCCGTGACGTACCCACCTTTTGAAATGATACGATCAAAAGAAGACCGATCAACGACCAAGTCTTTTATCGGAATAAAGGCCTTAGCTCGAAACGGCTCGACGGTAATTGTTGCCCCATCGGTAAAATGACGCATATGCAATTGACAGGTAGCGATGGCATGTTGGGGGCTGTGGGCAATGCCATTGATGACCAACCCACACGTACCGCAAATTCCTTCACGACAGTCGCTATCAAACTCAAGCGGGATTTCTCCTTTTTTGGTCAACTCTTCGTTGAGAACGTCAAGCATCTCAAGAAAAGAGCTGTCGGGAGAGACGTCACTGACGGTATAATCAACCATTTGGCCGGAATCATCACCGCGATTTTTGCGCCAAATTTTTAAATGAACGGTAAGTGTATTTTTAGATTCAGACATTATGGCCTCACTTATAACTACGTTGGCTTGGGGTTACCCGCTCAAATTTGAGTTCTTCTTTGTGCATCTCTGGAGTTTGATCATCACCTTTATATTCCCAGGCGGCGACAAAGGTAAACTGTTCATCCTTTCGTAACGCCTCACCTTCGGGTGTTTGATGCTCGGTTCGGAAATGTCCTCCACATGATTCTTCACGTTGTAAAGCATCACGAGCCATCAGCTCGCCCAGTTCAAAGAAGTCGGCGACCCGTCCAGCCATTTCCAGACTCTTGTTAAGATCATCACTGCTACCCGGAACATTGACGTTTTTCCAAAATTCTTCCCGCATCCC
>JAUUYJ010000381.1 GCA_030588275.1 Candidatus Zixiibacteriota bacterium
ACCGACAAAAACCGATTCCGCCCCAAGTTGCATACATAACGAGGCGTCAGCAGGAGTGGCAATACCACCGGCGGCAAAATTCGGTACCGGCAAAGAACCAAGTTCCGCCACCTGCTTAACCAATTCCAGAGGCGCAGCCAGTTCTTTGGCCATCGTTGGTAACATATCCGGACTGAGAACGGTCAGGCCTTTAATCTGTCGATGGATCAAGCGCAAATGCCGAACCGCTTCGGAGACATCACCAGTTCCCGCCTCTCCCTTGGTCCGAATCATTGCGGCACCCTCGGCGATACGCCGAAGAGCTTCTGATAAATTGCGACAGCCACAAACGAACGGTACGCGGTAAGGAAATTTGTGAATATGGTTTTCATAATCGGCTGGAGTCAAGACTTCCGATTCGTCAATAAAATCGACCTCCAGTGCTTCCAAAATTTGCGCCTCGGCAAAGTGGCCGATTCGGCACTTCGCCATAACCGGAATACTGACCACTTTTTGGATCGCTTCTATAATTGCCGGATCGGTCATTCTGGCGACTCCGCCGTCGGCCCGAATATCAGAAGGGACCCGCTCCAATGCCATGACCGCCACCGCGCCAGCATCCTGAGCGATTTTAGCTTGTTCGGCATTAACAACATCCATAATAACGCCGTTCCGGAGCATCTCGGCCAGACCGACTTTTACCTTCATCAATTTCTTGTCGTCATTCATGATATTTCTCCCAACCGGGCAGGAGACCAGCATGGTCCCTTAACCGGTAAAAATTTCTTCCAATTGTGCCGCTCTTCGGCCACATACAATAGTATATAATCGGTGGTAGAAAATCAACCCCGACTTTTCAGTACCGCAACTGAACCTATAGATTTGATCTGCGACCCCTTTGCAGATTATCTAAAATAAACAAAAGGCGACGGCACCTAAATGCCGTCGCCAAAAATAAAATTAGAAAAAACTCAAAAGCAACAAAGTTTATGTACGCATACCGTTTATGGAACCAAAGTTCTGCCTCTTCATCGCCTTGACGATCTGCTCCTGTTGCTTAATGAAAAACGGTCTGATTTCGCATCCATCTTCATGATCGCAATGGCACCCTTCGACACACAGGTTGACCCGAACCGGACCTTCCATCGCCTCAATAACATCCAAAAATGTAACCTCTTTGGGTGGGCGAGCCAGTCGATACCCACCGGTGACACCCTGAAATGAAACTAAGATTCCAGAGCGTGAAAGCTCCTTCAATATCTTGGCCAAAAATTCACGAGGGATATCCCGAGCCAGGGCAATCTTTCCTATTGATGCCAGTGTTCCTTTTTCTAACTGGGCGATAAATGCTACCGCGCGAAGGGCGTAATCAGCTTTTCTCGATAACTGCATAATTCTCTTTTACCTTCCTGTTCGTAATTTGGAGAATCTAATCTATCTAATTCTCATTTGATATGCAATCCTTAATTGCCACAGAAATTTATTGTCCTATTTAATACGTGAATATAGTAATACTCGATCAACTTTTCCATGATTTTCTTAAAAATAGTGCATTATTTTTATCCCTATTCCTGTATATAGCAGAATCAACCAAAAAAATGCCAATAGATATCTCAAAGCAGGTGCAAATTCACCGAATCATCGCTGAAGTGATATATCCCCGATTGAGGGGGTCGCGCACCCTCAATTAGGGGGCAATATCCCCGCTTGCGTG
>JAUUYJ010000294.1 GCA_030588275.1 Candidatus Zixiibacteriota bacterium
AAGAAATCATGTCCAGCCTTATGACCATCGTAAAAAATATCATCCCAGTCGCGTGTTTCGAACTCAATCAAAGTCGATCCGAGGTCAAAAATTACTCCCTTGATGCCATTTAAGCTCATTGATCGGCCTCCATTGCCAAGCGGCTTAGTTTATCACACAGGTGTGGAAAATCCAGACCAGTTGCCGATGCGGCCATCGGGAAAAGGGATAGAGCGGTCATCCCCGGCAGACTGTTCAACTCCAGACAGATATAGCTGTTATCTGGTTGCAGGATAAAATCGACCCGCGCATAATGCCGACACCCGAGGAGGTTGAAAAGTTTAACCGCATCATGCGCCATCTTGACAACAACATCCTGATCGATTTCTGCCGGGCAGAAATATTCCGACCTACCCTTAGTATATTTGCAATCGTAGTCGTACAGTCTATTCTTTGGGACAATCTCGACCGGCGGCAACGGTTGACCATTTAGAATCGAGATCGTAATCTCTCGTCCAGAATGATACTTTTCGATCATAACCGATTGGCAATGATTATAGGCCAATTTGATCGCATCGGACAGATCAGCTTCGTTCTCAACAAGTGATAAGCCAAGAGTCGAGCCACCATCATTCGGCTTGACAATCACCGGTAGTGATGGGGGATTGGTATCAGATATTTCTTGATTATGCAATTTCCATTCAGCAGTTGCAATTTTGGCCTGCACCATGAGCCGCTTGCTCAAATCTTTATTCATTGCCAGAGCCGACGACGCCATATCAGAACCGGTGAACGGAATTTTTTTTAGCTCAAGTAATCCTTGCAGGAGTCCATTCTCACCCGCCCCACCATGCAGACCAAAAAAGACCAGGTCGTAGTTGGTCGGTCTTAGATTAAGCAGTTTAGTCGTCGGCTGACTGTTGGCCGGATCAATCGGGTCGTGAATTTCTGCCCTATGCCCCATTTGGCGTAATGCCTCGGCGATTGCACGACCGGAATCAAGCGAAACGTCTCGTTCCGGTGAATCCCCTCCGACCAAAACCAATATGTTAAGAGCGTTTTCTGCCACGATTTATTCTTCTTATTATTAGTACAAGCCAAAGTATAATCAGGAGAGTAACTATGACCAAGACAATTTTGCTGTAGATAGTAAACCCTTCATTGAGGCTGTCAATCGATGCTTCCAAAAGAAAAGCGAGCGCGATCAGCGAACCGTGGAACAGAACCGTTGACAAGCCGGAGAATATGGCCATCTGCGTCGGTGAATGTTTGCTGACACCGGCAACTATTACAATGGCGACTCTAATACCGACGACGAAGCGGCTAATTAAGATCATTCCATTGCCGTATTTGGCAAACCATTTGGTAATTTTCTCAATATCCATCGCCCCAAAGAAACGATAATTCTTTCGGATAAAAAACTCACGGCCCCCTCTATACCCAAGCATAAATATCAGCATAATCGACGCCATCGATCCCAGAGCAATTGAGAAAAAAACCGGAACAACATTGACCTGCCCGGTTGCCGCCAGATAGCCGCCGATGATGGTGAAGGTGTCGCCCGGAATCGGAGGGATGATATTTTCGGTGAAGGCGACTAAAAATAGGATCAGATATATATAGAGCGGATCGACCCCGCTGACAAAGTCGATTAAACCATAAAATCCGGAGGTAAGTGTCTCTATCATTATTTCTTATATAAAGAGGCCACCGCCATAGCGGCAATCCCCTCTTTGCGTCCGGCAAAGCCTAATTTTTCAGTTGTCGTCGCTTTGATATTCAAAGCGGAGCTGTCGATAGAAAGAGTTTCCCCTAACGATGTTTTTATCTTCGGAATATAATCGACCAGTTTTGGCTCCTGCGCAATTACCGTTAGATCGATATTTGATATTAACCAAGCGTCTGCCTTGATCTTCTCATTGGTCTCCTGGAGTAAGGCGAGTGAACTTATATCCAGATAACGTTCGTCGGTATCGGGGAAATGCTGTCCTATATCTCCTAGGCCAGCGGCCCCTAAAAGCGCATCAATAACAGCATGAATCAGAACATCAGCATCGGAGTGCCCAGCCAGACCAAGCTCATATTCAATCTCAATCCCACCCAGAATCAATTTTCGATGGGGTGCAAAAGCATGTACATCAAATCCGATTCCACATCTAAATTCGGTCACCTCCCGGCCTCCTGTTCCCTGTCAAGCATGAAGCGAATAAACTGGTCATCAGCCGGCGTTGTTAACTTGGGATTGACGCCGGTTGCCGTGACCGCTTTTACCTTAAACCCGTACGCTTCAACCAATGATGCGTCGTCAGTTATCTCTGAATCGCTTTTCATCCCTTTCTTATACGCCTCTATTATAAGATCATATTGAAAGACCTGCGGCGTTTGAGCCATAAACAGAGTTTTTCGATCAAGCGTGCTGATTATCATTCCGGCTTTGGCTCTTTTAATCGTGTCTGTCGCCGGTTGTCCCAGAATCGCCGCCCGGCTATTTCTCGCTTCCAATACAGTCAAATCGATATCGGAGGGTTTGACAAGGGGCCGGGCACCGTCATGAATCGCCACAAAACCGGTCGAAATCGGAAGTGAGGCCAAACCTTTTTGGACCGACTCGGTCCGCGACGATCCGCCCGGAACGATCTTGAAGACCTTCTTGAAACCGAACTGATTGACGATTTGATTATTGACATGAAGCAGGAAATCTTCGGCGCAAACGATGACGATACTGTCGATTGTAGATGCCTTTTCAAAGCGGGAGATTGTCCAGGCCAAAAGCGGTTGACCGGCAAAAATCTCGAATTGCTTCGGGATATCCCCACCAAACCGCTGACCGGAGCCACCGGCAACTATTAATGCCACCGTATTCATAGCCGGGAAAATAGCATATTTTTCTCAGCGGGGAAAGATAAAACCCCAATGGGGTTACGCCCCCTACTGGGGTGAAACCCCGGTAGGGCAAAATCCGACTGGGGTGAAACCCCAGTGGGAAAAATCACATCAGAGAATCAGCATGCAATCGCCATAGCTGTAAAATCGATATTTTTGGGTAACGGCATGGTCATACGCTTCAAACAGAAATTCCCGGCCACAAAAGGCGGCGACCAGCATGAGAAGCGACGATTTGGGCAGGTGGAAATTGGTCAACAGGGCATCGACAATTTTATATTGATATGGTTGTCGAATATAAAGATTAATCAGGTCGTTTAACGGCTGTAACCGCCCGGTTGCATCGGCTGAAGTCTCAAGCGTTCGGACCGATGTCGTTCCGACCGCCAGAAGTTTTTGCCCCTGATTTTTACGTTGGT
>JAUUYJ010000280.1 GCA_030588275.1 Candidatus Zixiibacteriota bacterium
AGTAGCCAAAAAGGATATGCCCACCGAATGAGAACGACCTGTTTGATAATCTGTTTGCGGTGAGATGGAGAATCGCCGCCTCACTCACCAAAGCGACAAACAGGCTGTTACCCTCAAGCAGGAAGGTCAGGGCGAGGGTCAAAAATAATGTTCCGGCCAGAAGGTGGACATAGCGCAGGTTATCAAAATCTCGATCACGATTGAGATACAGGGTAGCCATCCCATAGATCATTGCGCCCCCAAGAGCGACCCAACCCCACGAGTTATCAGCAATATTCCAGATGGCCATCGAGTTGGCAAAGGCGACCAGTGGAATCGTTACCGGCAGGATAAACGGTTGACTATTGACCAATCGCCTGAACTCGTCCGGTAGTTTTTGGGCATTAAAGCCGAGTGAGGCCAGAGGCCATGCGGTTGGATTTTTCTTCCACAACATCTCCCTCAGAACTGGAACAATCCAAAATAAGAGCCAGAAAAACAGAAGCCCGGCCTGAAGCGCCCAGCGATCTCGCATCCCCTCAAGATAACTATCCGGGAGAGAGCCATAGATGCCAATCATAATAACGGCCAGACCGCCAAAGATCGAAACGGTGAGAACGGATCGCCAACCCTTGTAAAGGTAGATAATCCCAATACCGGCCAGTAAAAGGCATGTGTATGTCACCAAACCGGGCAGATTCCCTGTGTTGGTATAGAGAAGAAACGGCGTGCCCAGTCCTCCAACGGTTCCAATCAGGGTTAGCATTGATGAGTTCTGTTTGATTGAGATAAAAAGGGCCACAATTGTTACCAGTACCATAAAGGCAAAGGCAACAGTATGCGAGACCAGACCAAATAGTTGGAAGGCGGCAAATCCGGTAATATATAAATCGGCAATTGCTCCACCGTATAACACCTGGCTAAACCGGTTACGGTCCTTGCTGACGCGCCATCCGATAGCAAAGAGGCCGCCTCCGAGTAACAACCCCATCATGATCCGAATCGTCGGTGTCAGCCAACCTTGATCGACCGAGTATTTAAAACCAAAGGCGACACCAAAGAGGATTAAGCCGATGCCAAACTTATTGAGCCAGAATTCACCGGTTCGCATATTGTCAGGAAGTTTATGCCTGGGCTTCAATGGAGGTGGTGGTGGCTTAAACTGGGCCGGATTTACCGATGGTTTTGGCGTCGGTGATGCAAGCGGTTGCTTTTGGGATGGATTCTGATCACTCGGTCGGCGCAATGTTTTTGTATCAACGATGTCGGACGGATGGGATGGCATCAGAGCTGAAACGGTCCGTTCCAACTGCTCTATTCTGTTTACAAGATATTCAAATCGTTTGTCATCCATCACACGCTCCGATCTGATTGAACAAGTGAGTTTGTAATCCTAATGAATTAATCTTAGCCGACCCAAAGTCAACAAAAATTGGATTCAGCCGTTTATCAATAAATAAAAGAGGGATGATATATGGTTGACGAACGCAAAATTGATCCGTAGATATTAATATCAAATAATATTCTATTACAACCGGAGATGGTATGAGCATAAAGCTTGGGCATCGCCGCTATGCGCTGATATTGGGTGTTCTGTTTTTTATCGAAGCGCTGGTATTGGCAATTGCGCCGCATAATCGACAGGATTGGGCCTTGGAAAATGCGTTGGCGGTCCTGTGCCTGTTGTTTCTTGCTCTGACAATAAAGAGATTCCCCCTCTCCCGAATATCGTATAGTCTGATCTTTATATTTTTATGCCTGCACGAAATCGGCGCCCATTATACCTACTCCGAAGTTCCCTACGATGCCTGGTTCGAATCGCTCTTTGGGCGCAGTTTCAATTCATTGTGGGGATGGGAAAGAAATCATTTTGATCGACTGGTACATTTTTCGTACGGATTCCTCCTTGCTTATCCGATTCGGGAACTGTTTCATCGGGTCGCCAGCGTCCGGGGCTTCTGGGGATATTTTTTGCCGCTCGACATCGCCATGTCAACTTCGATGCTGTTTGAGCTTTTTGAGTGGGCCGCCGCCGAAATATTCGGAGGGGAGCTTGGCGAGGCATACCTCGGTTCGCAGGGTGATATCTGGGATGCCCACAAAGATATGGGGTTGGCCAGTGTCGGAGCGTTGGTGGCTATGCTGGTAACAGCTGGTATAAATATTTATCTGCAACGGGATTTTGCTGAGGAGTTTCGGGCCAGCCTGAAGGTTAAGGACGGTGTTCCACTTGGTGAAGATGAGATGAGAAGGTTGTGGAAGGTAAAAAAAGAACAAAAGAAACAAAAGGGGAAGCATGATTAGATTAGAAAAGAAAATATAAAATCTAATCGGTAATCCAAAAGCGGGTTGTCAAAATAAAGATTATATATATATTGTCCAGAGTCGAGGTTGTAGTGGCAAAAAATAAATTGATACTGGGTATAAAATAATATGAGCAAAAAGCATAAGCAGGGAAGTGGTGGGGGAACCGGAAATAGTGGATTGCAGGCGTGGTTGTTGTGGCCAATAATCGGTGCCGCCGTGCTACTCTTTGGATTGGTCATATACAATAATTATTTTTCCGGATTGAATTTCAAAAATGATGGATTATCGACTGAAACACAGTCAATCGGTTACCAATCGTATCGATTTGTTCAAAACGGCCAGCTAAAAATTATCAAGCGAGATGGCTCTGAAACTCTCAACCTCGATATTGAAGTCGCCAAATTGAATTTGGATCGTCAGCGTGGTCTGATGTACCGGGACGGACTGAGCGATGATCGCGGTATGCTCTTTATCTTTGATTCCTACCAAGTGCAAACCTTTTGGATGAAGAATACCGTTGCCTCTCTCGATATTTTGTTTCTCGATTCATCTTTGTACATCACGACAATCAACAGAAATACCGAGCCATTTTCGGAAGCTTCAATCTACTCCGATGGAGCCGCTTTGTATGCTCTTGAGGTGCGGGCCGGATACAGCGATCAATATGGTGTGGCTGTCGGTGACAAAATCAGCTGGGAATGGCTACCGGGATACGAGCCAACAAACTGAGAATTACTTTACCAAAACAGATCTAACAAAAAAAGGACTGCCGTAAGACAGTCCTTTTTATTATGCAGTAAATTCTAACTACTCACAAGTTGCGCAAGGGGCTGGGCCACCTTTGAAGACAAAATTAATGATGTAAACGGCATCACCGACATTGGCTCCGCCATCGCAGTTAGCATCTCCCGCCTCAAGAGGATCAGGAGGATCGCCACCTTTGAAGACAAAATTAATCAGATAAACCGCATCCCCGACGTTCGCCGCACCATCGTTGTTGGCATCTCCGCAAAGATAATCTGGTTGGCAAATAGTAATAACATGATCCGCCAGCCATCGTTTCGCCTTATCAACATTGTCAGTCAGATCAAAAGCGGTACCATTTTGCAGAGAGCCGATAAAGGTATAGATGCATACCGTGTCAGCAGATCCAATGGTTAGGTTATGATAGTATGTGATAACCGAATGGGCATCGACTCCATCCCCTTCAACGCGCAATCCG
>JAUUYJ010000287.1 GCA_030588275.1 Candidatus Zixiibacteriota bacterium
GGAAATTAACGAATCATTTGAAGTCTCTGACGAAATCATTGCCGAATTCAGAAGCTTCCTGAAGGGTAAAGAGTTCGATTACAAAACCGCATTGGAAGTTTCGCTGGATGAGATGAAAGAGATTGTCGAAGATGAAAGCAAGCAGGATATCTTCGATCAGTCACTGGAGCAGTTGGCCAAAATGGTTGAGCATGAAAAAGAGGCTGACTTTGAAAAATCTGACAAATACATCCGGCGTGCCATCAAACGAGAACTGATGGTTAAGCTCTACGGTCAAACCGGCATGTACGAGCAGATCGTCTTAAAGACCGATCCGGTCGTCAGGAAGGCTTTTGAATTACTCATGAATGACAACGAGTACTCCCGTTTAATAGATGGCAAAGATGACAAAGCTGAACTTTAAAATTCTTTAAAAACAATGTTATCAAAAAAAAACCGGCTATGGAGCCGGTTTTTTTATAGGGCAATTAATTCATCGTCTGGATGGTCTGTAGTTCTTGGCAATTCCTGAATTCGACAGGAAGTTATTGATTCTTATTGAAGGCTGTCAGAAGATATCAATGAATCAAGCACCGCCTTAACTCGAGTCGAATCAACAATCCGTTCTTCGATATTTTTCAGCCGCCACAAACCATTCTCTTTTTTCAACGTAATTGTCGTTGGCCGATTAGATAACAAGCTGTCCTCCGTTTGATATAAAAGCATGCAATCAATCCGCGCGGCAGTGCTGCGGTAAAATATCTGTTTTTTGGTGAATCCGACAAACTGTAAGTCTGAGTTCGGATAAACATAACGCAACAACGACGCAACATCAATCCCGGCTGATTTGGCTTCGGTTGAAAGTAGCGAATCGGGGAATCCCCCCTCTTTATCGGCGAGCAACAACTCTATCTGATGTAAATCTTTTTTGATAATTGGTAGTTCGTCAGCTGTGACAGCCTCTTTTTCAGATTCGCATCCAACCAAACTAACAGCCAGTAATATCGTTAAAATACCGATTAGAAATTTCATTTATCGTACTCCACTCTGACACAATCGTACGGCATCGTTTTTTGCATCTCAATAAACAGCTCACCCAGAATATAGCGGTAGAAATAATCAGCCAGATAAGGCAGATTCTGATTATCTATTCCATCAATATGACCGACACTTCTCTCAATCCAATCATTTATCACATCGCGTATTTTACTAAAGCTTCTCACGTTTCCCATCCTGGTAATTGCCCTTTGCAGTGATGAGGCTTTCACATTAGGGGTCATGTCAGGGCGGTCGGCAACAGCTCGCTTTAAATCATCAATTGGGGATTTTTCATATTTCTGGACCGGAGCATACCGGAACGTCCCCCAATAACGTCGCTTACCCTGAACAAAATTCATCATTGATAACTTAGGAGCAAAAAACTCACCACCCTGAAAAATCCAAAATGGTTTTTGCCGAAAAGATGCCTCATCCACAGAATTGGAAACATTCGGTAGCAACAATGCAGTTTCCGACAACATTTCCAACTGGGTCAACATCACCAGCATCCGCACCGATGGGAACGATAGAGCCGGGCCATCAATCCCCGATTCTTTTAGAGCCTTGGTAAGTTCCTTCTCACCCTCTCTCTCATACCATTGCCTGAAGACCTCAACTGCCCAATCAACATGCGATTTTATCTCATACCCCTGTCGCTCCGATATTGAAACAAAGTCGGAGCTGAATAACCCGGAATCAGAAACCTGTTTAACCAGCCCCATCAGTTCCGCTTTATCGGTCAGGTATTTTGAATACTTCGGCTCGATGACAAAGCGTTCATTAATCTCATTAATCGTCACTCCCTGCCCCAGCATATACAGCATAATTCTTGGATAATCAAAAGCCAACAGTTCGTTATCGTCAATGCACCCGATCGGCCCGAAAAGGTATTTGTTATTGGCATATTCAAAAGCACTGTCACTGGGGAAGAACACATTATTAAACGATTGAAAGGTTGAATCCCGGGCCGGTTGACCGGAATCAGGCTGTGAATATTCCCAATAGACAAAGGCCCGCGAAACTAACCGCTTATGAAACGAACCAGGCATTTCAAACTCCAGCTTGTACCCTCCGGCCTGTCCGGGACCAACTACAAAACTGGTATCATACATCGCTCGATCAAGCCCGGAGACATGATGGTCCTGATATAACGTATAAAGAACCAACTCCAGCCGAACGCTGTCGGCTCGGTGATTCTCAACCCGTACAATAAGTTGTCGCCATCCCCAGCGAGTCTGGTTTATTTCAATATTTGAGACCTTGAATTCCTGAGCCGATCCCAAAGCCGGAATCAAGATCAGGCTTACAAACAAAGTGGAGAGAAAAGAAGAAAAAGAAGAAAGAGAAAAAAAAGAAAAAAAAGAACAGAACGAAAAAGGAATCAATTTCGAACGGTTCATGATCTCTCTTACATTATTCAAACGGAATAACCTTTCTTCCCGGCTAATTGACCACAGGCGGCGGCGATATCTTTCCCACGACTTTTACGCACCGTAACAGCTGGAGTTCGCGGAAAAAGGACACGAGCAAATCTATCAATCTTATCCTCATCCGGTCGTCTAAAATCGACCCCCTTGACCGGGTTGTATGCCAAAAGATTGATCTTGCACGGTATCCCCTTTACCAACCGAGCCAACCGCAAAGCATCATCATAACTGTCATTGATCCCTTCGAACATAATATATTCAAAGGTCACGCGCCGATTTCTAACCGTGGTCCATTCTTTGACCGCCGCCAAAACTTTCTTGAGGCTAAACGACTTTGCAATCGGCATGTAGATGCGCCGCCTTTTGTCATCCGGGTAATGAAGCGACAAAGCTAAATTAACCTTGGACCCGGACTCGGTCAGCTTGATGATTCCTGGTTCAACCCCAACGGTCGAAATAGTAATTTTCTTGGCGCCAATCGCCATCCCTTTCGGGTCGGTCATAATCTCAATCGCCGCCATGACGTTATCATAATTCAGAAACGGCTCACCCATCCCCATGAAAACTAAATTATCAAAACGGTCCGGTCCGTACATTTTTCTGATCGCCATCACCTGTCCAACAATCTCACCAACCGTTAGATTTCGCTTATATCCCAATTTTCCGGTGGCGCAGAAACTACAGTCGAGGGGACATCCAACCTGAGATGAAATACAGAGCGTCACTCGGGCCGAATTATCGGACGGGATCAGAACCGCTTCTATATATTCTTTTCTGCCGACCAGAAACAGAAACTTCTCGGTTCCGTCCGGGCTACTTATCTGATCCGCCACCGACGGAAGGGTAACTTTAGCCTTGAGATCCAGCTCCGTCCTGAAATCTTTTTTCAGATCTGTCATTTGGTCAAAATCAAAAAGCAGGCTGTTATATATCCACTTATATATCTGCCGTCCATGAAAC
>JAUUYJ010000331.1 GCA_030588275.1 Candidatus Zixiibacteriota bacterium
ATATCTCCCGAAGCTGTTTCGATAAAACATCCGCCAACCCGCACTCGTGGATCAGCCTCAATTACCAGCTCTTTTATGGCGGTATTACTCCCCTGAAAACGATCTATATTCAACTCCAACTCAGGGAGATGATCCGGATTGACTTTCAGCTTGATTTTGCTCTTATCCAATAATGCGTCAATCGTATCTGATATTATTTTCATCGTTATTTCAGAATCAATCCGAGCCGCACCAAAGGTTAATTTTTCAGATATTTTTAAGACCATCTCAAGGATATGGCTTTTTGACTCCTCCAGCATTTTATGCCGCTGTCGCGTAGCATCAGAGATCGCACCGGATAAAGCGGTCACTGCTCGCCGGGCTTCTTCTCGTCCTTTGTCCAACCCAACCTGGTAGCCATCCTTATGCCCTGCCTGATAGCCGTCATCTCGCACCGATTCTTTATCAGCCTGAAATTGCTTTTCCAAAACCAAAATATCCTGAAGAGGAATCTGCCTTTTCCCTTGAGGTGTATTGAGTATCAGAAGCTCGGGATAGTTTTCAAGCAAAATCCTTTCGGCGTTTGCCTCAGCCACCCGATCAATCAGATATTCACCAATAACAACTTTGTCGTCACCAATTTTGAGGGAGCGTATGTTAGACAATGACATCTTCCTTTCCACCTCGGCCAGCCACAACAATCTGTCCTTCCTCTTCGAGGCGGCGAACGTTTTCAACGATTCTCTGCTGGGCCGATTCGACATCAGTCAAGCGCATCGGTCCCATAAATTCTATCTCCTCCTTGACCAGTAACGCCACTCGCTCAGAGACATTTGAAAAGATTTTATTTTTGACCTCATCCGAAGCCGCTTTAAGAGCAATCGCCAGATCTTTGGTCTCCACTTCCTTGAGAAGCCGCTGAATACCGCGATCATCAAGAAGAATCAGATCGTCAAAGACAAACATCATATTTTTTATATCAGAGGCCAGTTCGGTGTCCTCCGCCTCAATCGATTGCAAGATATTCTTTTCAGCGGTTGTCTCAATCAGATTCAGTATTTCGGCAATCGTCTTGGCCCCACCCGAAACCGAGAGGTCACGTCCGGCCGTATCTTTAAAATGCGCTTCCAAAGTTGATTCCACTTCCTTAAGAACTCCGGGGGAAATCTTTTCCATAGTTGCCACCCGAAGGGCAACTTCCGATTGCAACTCTGGAGGCAATTCAGACAGTACCGCCGCCGCTTGAGGTGATGTCAGCTGAGTCAAAATGAGTGAAATCGTTTGGGGATGTTCATTACGAATGAAGTTCACCAGTTGTTGCGGATCAATGTTTTTGAGCAGGTTAAAGCCCGAAGTGGTCAGCGAAGATTCGAGACGGTTTAAGATATCCATAGCTTTCTTCCCACCGACCGCCTTTTCCAAAATATCTTTGGCAAAATCGATACCACCCTGCGAAACATATTGGCGGGCCATGAAAATTTCATGACACTCAATCATGACCTTACCTTCAACGTCCGGTGGAACATGGCGCAGATTAGCTATTTCAACGGTAATCTTTTCCAACTCGTCTTCGTTGAGCGATTTCAAAACCAGCGAGGAAACTTCGGTCCCGAAGGCGACCAACGCTACTGCCGCTTTCTGGCTCGATGTCATTTCATCAAAATTTATCTCAGCCATCTTAATCCACCATCATTGTTTTAATGACTTTGGCGATCTCATCCGGGTCTTCTTTGGCAACGTTTTGTAACTGATCGACCAGCTTGGGGCGCCTCTGTTCTATTTTTATCTCCGGTACTTCAAAGGTTTCTTCAGCCGGTTGCTCAAAAACCGGCGCATCAACCGTCCGCCTGAAATTTGGCGGAGGCATCACTTCTTTAATTCCGGCAAAGAGCTTTTTTATTTTTGTGCGAGCAAACAGGAGAAGCAGAATAGCGGCCAAAAATAGAGCCAACTTTTTACCAATCTCATAATAAAATTCACGCGTGTACTGCTCGTCAAGCATTCGTTGCTGACCAGTCAGGTGAGATTTATCAAAGGCAATATTAACTATTTCCAATTGATCATTTCGTTCGCCTGAATACCCAATCGCATTTTTTACGATTGCGGCCAGGCGATCAATCTCTTCCTGCGGGCGTGGTTCGTAAACCGGTTCCTGAGCGCCATCAGCATTCTCAATCATTCTATAGGTCCCATCCAAAAGGACCGCAACCGATAACCTTTTTATCGTGCCAACTGCTCTGGAAAGAGCCTCGACCGTTTTGGACACTTCATAATTTGTAACAGTCACTTCCGAACGATTATCCTTGGTATCTTCAAGCTCTTCCGTGCCTTTTCTTGAGTCCAACTGGCTGTTTTCTGTTTTTTGCTCCGATCGGATCGCAACCATGTTCGGGTCATAATTTTCTGATGTTCTGGAATACTGCTCAAAATTCAATTCAGCGGTAACCCGCACAATCGCCTTACCCGGACCAAGAACCCCGTCCATCATCGACTGCGCTTTCTTTTCAAGATCCTGTTCGGTTTTTTGAGTAAGCTCCAGTTGATTAGAACTCATTGCACCCAGTTCTCCCCCACCCTG
>JAUUYJ010000188.1 GCA_030588275.1 Candidatus Zixiibacteriota bacterium
AAAGTATGGCATTGAACCAGCTCGGGTAATTGTGACCGGCCAAGCTTTAGAGGCAGAGCTTTGTCTTGACAACCAGTCAGTTTGTGCCGAACGACTAAAGCGGTATAAATCGAACAAGCAATTGTGTCTCGCTCTGTTTTCCTCCGGAGCATACCCGCCTGACCACCTTGACCTTCTCTGGAGAATAGTCAGCTCTCTATCCAAAAGTGACATGAAACTGTCTCTGTTTTTGGGATCATCGATCCGAAAGTTGAATTGGTTTAAGCGGAAACTAAAGAAGATCAAATATTCAGAAAGTTTGACCGGGTCGGAAAAAATTCATTTGATATCTTCAACAAGCCGCGAAGATGAGAACAAAAAGGTAGCAAAAATATTCCGGCAACTCGATTGTTTTGTCGCTCCGGCGCATGAGCGGACAAATTGGGCGGTTGGGTTGGGACTTCCGATGTTGATTCTGACACCGCACATCGGTTCCTATGCGCCGTTAAATGCTAGGTATTCGCTCAAACAGGCGGTTGCCAGGGAAATTCGCTCAAATGATGCTGATGAGATGGTGTCATTATTGACAGATATGCGAACTACCGGTGAGTTAGCCAAAATGAGCAGATCGGGCTATCAATCGACAAATATTACCGGGTTTAGGGTTGCCGCCGATTACCTGATTCAAGCCTCTAAGCAAGAATTATAACAAAACCGGACAAAGAAAACCGAATATTATGGTCACAAACCGTTTGCTCAATATCTCTATAGATATATATTATTGGCTATGTTTAAACAGGCATCCATGCCAGCACGTTTATAAGGTAGCAAGGAACGAAATAAAAACCGGGTTGAAATTATGAAGAAAGTTTTTTTACATTTATTGGCAGTCATTTCCCTCGTTATTTTATCAGGTGCGATGGTCAACGGTGCCACAATTTTTGAGCGGGATTCGACCAGTTCACATCCCTGGGGCAAGGTTGCGGCAAACAGTTCTCCCAGCTGGGGGATCGAAGTTCATAAAATTAATAATCTGTGGTTGGCGGTGAGTAATGGTGGGACGTTTGGTATTGGATTTGCCAACTCAACTATCGATCCTGAAACCGGTCGACCGGCCCCATCATGCGAATACCCCGCTGGCTCCGATATTACTTATTTGTACATTGCCTCATTCTGGGCTGGTGCCGTCGTTGGGCGAGATACATTGGTGTCGGTCGGGTTTGATGGAAATCGATTTATTCAGGAATTCTGGCCCGATGCCGGTCATGAGGGAAATATCAAGCGTCGAACCAATATGAAAACTTCGATAGAGGAGTTTCATCCTGATGCTGTCTCGGAGCAGGATTTTATAGCGGTCTATACCGATACTTTTACCTCGACCGGGCTTACCGGAGTGGACCCATATGACAACCGTGCCCACCTTCCTTTGGGAATCAGAGTTGAGCAACGGACTTATGGATGGAGTTATGATTACGCCGACGACTTTATCATTTTTGATTTCACGATTCAGAATATGAATATTTTCCCTCTTAGAGAATTTTACTTTGGTATTTATGTCGATGCCGATATTTATCATCAGGCAAATCAGGCTGGTGGTGGATGGACCGATGATATTTGTGGATACCTTGATGTGGTGCCATCCAAAGAGACTCCTGGCTTTATGGATACCGTTCGGGTTGCCTGGACGGCTGACAATGATGGCGATCCGAATACCAATAATGTTTTCGACTTTACCTCACCCTCTTCGTTAACCGGGACGGCTGTCTTGCGGGCTCCGAATCCTGATATGGAATATGCTTTTAATTGGTGGGTTGCAAATAGTAATGCCTCCCTTGATTGGGGGCCACGAATGGGCGGGACGGAAGAAAGGCCATTTCGTGATTTTGGAACCGGAATGGGTTCCCCCAATGGTGACCTTAACAAATATTATGTTATGTCGAGTCGTGAATTTGATTATGACCAGATTGAATCGGCCATGATCCATACCGGCGATGGATGGTTGGGACCATCAAAGCAAGGGACCGAATTTGCTGATGGTTACGATGCCCGTTATCTCTTTTCGTTTGGCCCTTTTGATTTACTACCGGGTGACACCTTACCGGTTACGTTGGCATATGTAGCTGGAGCCGACTTTCATGTCAATGGGAGTGACTTTGCCAATAACTGGGACCCGTTAAATCCTTACATATTTAAGGATCTACTCGATTTCAGCGAGTTAGGAAATAATGCCAAATGGGCTAACTGGATTTTTGATAATCCCGGAGTTGACACCGACGGGGATGGCGATTCTGGGAAAGTTCGCTGGGTCGTAGATTCCCTTCTGGGAGACTCGACGCCCTTTTTCTACCAAGGGGATGGTGTGCCAGACTTCAAGGGAGCCTCCCCACCGCCGCCGCCAAGAATCTATGTCACGCCGGAGTTGGGGCGTCTGAAAGTGACTTGGAACGGGCAGATTAGTGAACAGAATGTTGATGTCTTTTCCGATTTGATGGATTTTGAGGGGTACCGAATATATTACAGTGAGGGGAAGCGGCTGACCGATTATATTCTTCTCTGGTCGTACGATCTGAATAATTATAATATGTACAGTTGGGAGCCGGTGAAGCAACGTTGGCATCTATCCCTGATGCCATTGTTGGTCGATTCGCTGGCCACACTGTTTGGACCGGAGTTCGATCCGGATTTATATTACAGCACTGATTATACTTACGAGGTTAACGGGGAATATTATTACTTTACGCGTCAGAACTGGAATGTTTCTGATCTCTCTGGTTCTGGTGGTATCCGTCGAGTATATCCCGAGGCTGACCTCAGCAACCAGTTTGATACCACAGCCGAGGGATTTCATCGTTTTTACGAATATGAATATTATATTGAAAACTTACCCCCATCCAAACCTGTCTATGTGTCGGTTACCGCTTTTGATTTTGGCAGTCGAAAAATTGGTCTGTCTTCGCTGGAATCGTCTCCTAATCTGAATTCAGTCGAGGCGTATCCGCTCCCATCAACCGAGGTTGTCGAAGAGGACGCGTTGGAAGTGCAGGTTTACCCCAACCCGTACCGGATTGATGGTGGTTATGCGGCTGGTGGATATGAAAACCGTCGCCAAATCCTATCGGCTGAACGGGCTCGTGCTATACATTTTTTCAACCTCCCGAAAATTTGCACGATACGCATATATTCGATTGATGGAGATTTGATTCAGGAGATTGATCATTACCAACCGGAGGGGGGACCGAAAGCCCAGCATGAAAGTTGGAATATGATTAGCCGCAACACACAGGCGGTTGTTACCGGAATATATTTCTATCATGTTGAATCTGAAATGGGTGAGCAGTTGGGGAAAATTGTCATCATCAAATAGAGATTTTTCAGACGGTCGGATAGTTGCATTGACAGCTCTCCGTCTTCAAATCTTTTGTAGTGGAGAATGGTCTGCATGAAAAAAACAATGGTAGCGATCTGTTTGTCTTTACTCCTTTTGAGTTTTGGCTCTTTGGCATTGGGCAAAGGTAATGGCGGTTTGAATGCCGGCTTGATCAAGCGGTTGATAGCTGGCAAATCTGACGATGCGACCCGGACGATGGCTGACATTGTCGCGGCCCGAAATGTAAAGGATATCGCACTCAACCGGGAACTGGTCAATCTCCACAATGATTTTATTAATCATGAACTGAAGACCGGGGAGATCACCAATCAAAAATCATCCGGACGTTGCTGGATGTTTGCCGGATTCAACGTCCTTCGGCCCAAGGTGATGCAAAACCTACAGCTAAAGACATTTGAGTTTTCCGAGAACTACTTGATGTTCTGGGATAAGATGGAAAAGTCTAATATGTTTTTGCAAAACATGATTGAGATGGCGGATTTGCCGCTTGATGACCGTGAGCTACAAATAATTATTGATGGGCCGCTTGGGGATGGTGGCTGGTGGACCTACTTCACCGGGCTGGTAGAGAAATATGGAGTCGTTCCCAAAGATGTCATGCCGGAAACTTATAATAGCTCAGCCAGCGGGACTATGAATCGGATAATGACCCTTAAATTGGGACAGATGGGCGTGGAGTTGCGGAAGTCAGTTCGGGGTGGAAATTCGATCAAAGATGCGACCTCAAAAAAAGAGATCATGTTGGCTCAGATTTTTGATCTGCTGGTCCTAAATCTTGGTCGTCCGCCAGTTGACTTTAGGTGGCGTTACGAAACCGAGGATACGACCATCACCGGTACGATTGAAGAGTTTTATACCCCGAGGTCATTTTACAAGAAAGCTCTTCCGGGTGGTCTGAACGCTTATGTTGCCTTATTTAATTATCCGGGTAAGGAGTTTTACAAAAATTACTCGCTGAGGCAATCGCGTAATATTTATGATCAACCGAATTTTACCATACTAAATTTGCCCATTGACAGTCTCAAACATTATGCCTTGGTATCGGTTTTGGATTCAACACCGGTTTGGTTTGCTTGCGATGTTGGCAAGGAGAATTATGGGAAGAAGGGAATTTTTGCCCGTGATATATACAATTATGAAAAAATATATAATTTGAAATTTGACCTTCCCAAACAGGACTTGATTCAGATGGGACTTATTTCTCCCACTCATGCAATGACTTTTATGGGGGTTGATACGGTCGATAATTTGCCCCGGAAATGGTTAGTGGAAAATAGCTGGGGGAAGGATAAAGGGGTCGATGGTAAATGGTGTATGTATGACAGTTGGTTTGATCGATACATGTTTGGAGTCATAATTGAAAAGAAATATCTCTCCGAAAATCTTAGAAAAATGTCCCAAATGTCACCGGTTGAACTTTCTCCCTGGGACCCGATGTATCGGCTGAATCAACTCGATTGATGTAACCTGAAGAATTATAATCAGATATGAAGGTTGCCGGGTCACCGGTAGCCTTTTTTATTGACAGCAACCGGCCCAATAGGTTAGATTTTTGTGCCGATAATATATTAGCGGCATTTTTTTTAGAATCGGCTGTGGTGGCCGGTTTGATATGACAGGTGACGAGGAAGTTATTAGATGAGAATTATAATTGTCGGTGGAGGCGTTGTCGGGTTCAGTTTGGCCCAGCAACTTTTGCAAGAAAAGCATTCCGTTTCACTGGTTGAACCGGATATCAAGATCGCCGATGAAATCGCCTCCAAAATGGACCTGCAGGTGATTGCCGCTTCAGGCTCATCGCCAGCCGCCTTGGAGGATGCTGGTATCGTCGGGGCTGATATGGTGATTGCCGTGACGCCGCACGATGAGGTTAATTTTCTGGTTTGTAATATTGCGAGGCATTACGAGGTCCCGATGCGGATCGCTCGGTTGCGAAGCCGCGAATTTATCTCTCCCGACCGTCATGTCGGGCTTGAAGAGTTGGGGGTGACCGATTTTATCTTTCCTGAAAAAGTGGTCGTTGATGCTATTGGCCAATATATAGAAACGCC
>JAUUYJ010000274.1 GCA_030588275.1 Candidatus Zixiibacteriota bacterium
ACCGGCGTTGGCCATTAATTCAAGAGAAGCAATCCCAAATTTTTCAATGGCGCAAGCGTCGATAGCCCGTATATCTTCGGCATTGACCAGTTTCATTTCACTTACGTTTCTTTTTCGGTTTTGATTTCGGTTTCGGTTTCGGCTCAAGCGCAAAACGGATAACATCCCAGCCGTTATCAAAATGCTTAAAGGTTAGCCCCTTTTTCAATTCGGATGGCAGGTCGGCAATATCCTTCTTATTGTCAAGCGGAAGGATGACCGTCTTCATCCCATAACGGTATGCGGCCAGAAGTTTCTCTTTGAGACCGCCAATCGGCAAAACCTGACCCCGAAGGGTGATCTCGCCGGTCATCGCCAGATTTTTTTTGACCGGACGTCCGGTGGCTAAAGAGGCCAGAGCAACCGCCATCGTGATCCCGGCTGAGGGGCCATCTTTTGGGGTCGCCCCGGAAGGGACATGAATATGAAGTTCATGCTTCTCAAAGAAATCCGGATCAATTTTTAATTGGCTTGATACAGAACGGACAAAAGATAATGCTGTCTGCATCGATTCTTTCATCACCTGTCCCAAATGCCCGGTCATAATCAGGCTCTTTTTTCCGGCCATAGCGTTGACTTCGACCTTCAAGACCTCGCCGCCAAAGGCGGTCCAGGCCAACCCGGCCACTTCTCCGATCCGGTCGGCACTAAAGCGAGTATCGGAACTGAATCTGACCGGCCCGAGGAATTTCTTGACCGAGTCTGCGTCGATAATAATTTTCTGCTTTTTCCCACCAACAACTTTGGCCGCTACTTTTCGGCAGATTGCCCCCAGCTCCCGCTCCAGATTTCGTAAACCGGATTCGCGCGTGTAGCTATGGATAACTTCGTCGATGGCATCTTTGCGAAATGATAGATGCGACGACTTGAGGCCGTGATTGGTCAACTGCTTGGGCAAAAGGTGCCTTCTGGCGATCTCCGCCTTTTCCAGATCGGTGTATCCGGGGATGCGGATAACCTCCATCCGATCACGTAGAACCGAAGGGATCGGATCGAGCAGGTTGGCAGTCGTGATAAACATTACGTGTGACAGATCAAAATCGACATCCAGATAATGATCAGAAAAACTGATGTTCTGTTCCGGATCAAGCACTTCAAGCAAGGCCGAAGCCGGATCGCCCCGGAAATCTGATCCAAGTTTGTCAATCTCATCCAACATGAAAACCGGGTTGTTGGAACCGACCCGTTTCAAACCCTGAATGACACGCCCCGGCATAGCTCCGATGTAGGTGCGACGATGGCCCCGAATCTCAGCCTCGTCACGTACACCACCGAGTGAAAGCCGGTAAAACTGACGACCCATAGCACGAGCAATTGAACGACCCAGTGAGGTTTTGCCGACTCCCGGAGGGCCGACAAAGCAGAGGATCGGACCCTTGATATCTGGATTAAGGCGACGGACGGCCAAAAATTCAACAATCCGTTCCTTAACTTTGTCCAGATCGTAATGATCCTCATCAAGAATTTTTCGAGCTTTTCTGATATCCAGAATATCGGTTGTCGATTTTTCCCATGGGACCGAAATCAGCCAGTCCAGATACGATCTGATAACAGAATATTCAGCCGAAGATGGACTCATTTCTGTCAACCGCTCCAACTCCTTGGTGGCGGCCTGCAAAGCCTGGGGTGACATCCGGGCGTCTTCAATCTGCTTTTTTAGCTCGACGATTTCCGGGTGCCCCTCACCGTTACCCAACTCTCGTTGTATCGCTTTGATCTGTTCCCGGAGGATATATTCCCGTTGCGTTTTACCCAGTTCGTTGGTCGCTTCATCCTGAATCTTGCGCGACATTTCGAGAACTTCAAGTTCCCGATTGACATGCCAAAGTGTTTTTTCCATGCGTCGGCTGACATTTGGTTCAGCGATCAACTTCTGCTTTTCCCCGATAGAGATATTCATATTTGAGGCGATCAGATCGGCCAACTGGCCGGGTGATTCCTGATTCAAAGCAGAAACATAAAATTCTTCCGATAGATAGGGAGCCAGATCGACCAGTCGTTTTAACCTCTCCGACATGTTGCGATGTAACGCCTGCGATTTGACCGAATCGGTCGTTTTTTCCGGTAGCTCGGCGACGTCGGCGTACATATATGGATCGGTCCCAATTTGACGGGTAATTTTTATCCGCGATAATCCCTGAACCAGAAAGCGAACCGATCCGTCCGGAAAACGAAGCATTTTCAGAATCGTGGCGGCTGTTCCCTGCCAATAGATATCATCAAATCCGGCATTCTCAGTATTTTGGGATTTGGTATTGAAAATACCGATTGTGATCCCCTTCATCAATGCTTCGTCCACCAACCGTGTATGCGACTTTTCGGTTATAATAAGAGGGACGACCAGAAAGGGAAAAACGACGACACCTTTGACCGGCAAAATCGGCATTTGGGCCGGAATAACAATCGGTTCCACTTTTTCTTTTGTAATCGTAATTTCCACTGCGACTCCTTTAATACCAAGCCGACAATCGGCTCGGCGGCTGTTATATTATATAATAGACAGCATTAAAGCAAATCTTAAAAAACGGTCGCTTGCGACCGTCATATTATAGTATCGGAGGCAGGCCCGGTTTGATTTACCCGTTTGAAGTTTGATTGGCCGGAATCGACCCCCAAACAATCTCTAAAAGACTTGACATTTTCCCGAATTCGCTTAATCTAATCGGTCGGAACCATAAATCAGGCGAAAGGAAATCTGACATGATAGACTCCACCGACGATCCAATCGAGGCGATCCAACTGGCGATAAAGCGGGAGGAAGCGGCCTATCAGTTTTATATGAAGCATTCCAAAATTTTTAAAAACGAAGCGACCCGCAAAATGTTTGAGCGGTTGGCCAACGAGGAAATTTTGCACAAAGAAAAATTGCAGAAGGAACTGGACGATAACTATCTGTACGAAATGTAATTTGTCAAACAGGATGGAGACGATATGACACCGGTTAATCCAAAGGTGCTGGATACTTTGAACTGGGGTATCTCAACTGAGATCAAAAGTTATGTTTTTTATATCGAGGCGGCCAAACGTGCGCCCGACGATGCGACCCGGACAGCTCTCAATAAACTGGCCGCAGAAGAAAAAGAGCATTATCAGGTTTTGGAAAGACAGCATCATGCTCTAATCAAATCGGAGCAGTGGGTCACGTATAACGACATTCTTCGCCAGGAAGGATTGCCTGAAATTAGCGAGGATATGTCGGAACGGCATCAGGAATTAATTCAAAAAGTCAAGGATGCCGAATCGCATCGTGTCATTTTGGATATGGCTCTGGAATTGGAACAGGAAGCGTTCAAAGTATTTTCAGCCGCCTCCGAACGGGCTGAAGATGAAGAAGAGAAGAAAACATTTGACTTTTTGGCCCGATTTGAGATGGGACATGTCAAAATTATTCAGGGGATGATCGACGCTTTATAAGCATGTTCAATCATTTCTTGCATCTCTTGTCTTTTTCTTGGCTTGCGACCAGGCATCAAAATTAATAAATTGCGTCGGTTAAACAACCGGCGCATTTTTTTTGATCTGCTCCGGCAAATGGGATAATAAAAATGACCGATAAGAAAATATTGAACTGGATAGAGCTTGATCGCCGTGCGATTCTAAGCAATCTGGCCAGCCTGCAAAATC
>JAUUYJ010000176.1 GCA_030588275.1 Candidatus Zixiibacteriota bacterium
ATATCGACTCCACTTTTTTCCCGGTGGGCGGGGGAGACATCTGGTATTATACCAGTGGTGTGAGTGGACCGATTACCCGATCAATATCGGGCGACACCGTTATTTCCTACTTCGGAAATCTGGTTATTTTTGATGATACCATTATTGTTACGAATAATTGCAAGCGGGTTTTGGAAAACGGCATCACCCTTCAGGCCTGGTCGCGCGATTCTGTCGCTTTTTATATTCATTTGATCGGGGAAATCCTGCGCCCTAACCCACCCTTGCCGATTCCGTACGGCTTAGAGGTTGATGTTCCGTTCAAATATTTAACCACCTTTTATTGGGTCGAAGGAAGCGATACATTCATAGCGACCGACAGCGGCACGATTGTTTATCGGGGATATGTTCAAAAAACGGTGTCGGCAGGCGTTTTTGACAGCGTTATCCGGATCACCTACAACCCGACCGACCAACCTTCTTATGATGAGTATTATGCCCCTGATGTTGGATTAATAGATGATGGTGATTACATTCTCGACAGCGGCTTTGTCGGTGGTGTCTGGTATCGTCCGTAGCAACTTGGGAAATATAAACTGCTTATAGAAGTATGAATCTGGCTGAAAGGGACTTGCCGCCTACCAGTTTCGCTTGTTACCCAATTGATTTTTGCCCCACTCTTCAATCGCTTTTTTCTTCTGCGCGATACGTGCGATAATCTTTGTTTCCCGAAGCGACCAATTCGGCCTTATCGGTAAATCATTTTTCCGCTGAAGATACATCACTTCGTTTCGGCAATTTTCCAGATCTCGCAAACGAGCCGCTCGAGTTTCCATCGTTTTAAGCTCTTCGACCGAATGCGGAACAAACAGAAACTGACAATCGCGTGGCACCGCCTCAAGCATCCCCTTAATCTTGTGGCACGATTTCAGCGCCAGCCGGATATCATTTTCAATCTTATTTCCACTTTTCATATCAACCATTCCCGCTATCAATCCTATATAGACTATTTATGTCCACTATAAGTATAACCGGCCCGTATGCGAGATGGTTCCCGCCAGGGTCATTTTATACGATGCGATTGATAATAATTGGAGTCAATAAATTTGCAGAAATCGGATTAGATCAACTCGCCGGGGTCGGTTTTATTGTCTTCAAGCAGTTGGAAAAACTCTTCCCGCTTGTCTCTGGGGACCGAGCGGGTCGGGATGGCGATTACTTTGAGGGAAATTTGGCGACGTCCTGTTATTTGGATCAGGTCGTTTTCTTTAACCTGATGGGCCGGTTTAGCACGCCGCCCGTTGAGTTTAATATGTCCCCCATCGGCCATCTCTTTGGCGATTGTCCGTCTTTTAATTATACCCAGATCGGAGAGATAATTATCAAGTCTCATTTGGTAAGGTCAAACTCCCGAACATCAACATAGATTTTCTTTTTCAATTCGACAACCCACTCTTCAACCATCCGCCCAGTTTTTTCCTGCCGCGCCATATTCCGAATAATATCGAAATCGGTCTTCATCGCCAGCTTGCGCCCTTGTTCACGTTCCAACAGCTTCAAAATATGATGCCCAATCTCAGATCGGACCGGTTGGGTTATCTGGTCCGGTTCAATTTCCCCCAACGGTTCGATAAATTCAGGCCGCAGTTGATCGTAGGTCATCAGACCCAGCTCACCACCGGTCGCGCGGGAAGAATCGTCATCGGAAAACTGTTTGGCCAACTCTTTGAAATTTGCACCGGCCTCAAGTGCCTGGTAGAGAGAATCGGCCAGAGTTAAAGCGACGGCGGAGTCGGCTGGGGAGGGACTAGCCGGAAACAGGATTTGGGAAACATCCACACTATCTCTGGTGCGAGTATGCGATTTGATTATATGCCAGCCATAATCTGATCGGACCGGACCGGAGACCGAACCGGGTTGAAGACTAAAAGCGGCGCGGGCAAATTCTGGAACCAACTCGGCTCGTTTGACAAAACCGATCCGTCCGCCAATCGGTGCCCCAGGGCCAACCGCCCCCCCGGACATCTGTTTTGCTACCTCGGTCATATCCAACCCTTCGACAACCAGCTTTCTGGCTACCTCAGCCATCTCTTTCAACGAATCATCGGTCGCATCCGAAACCTTAAATTTAAGCAGGATGTGAGCCAGCTTGATACGGTCTGGCATTTCCGGAAGCGAATCGGCATTGGCCTGGAAAAACTGTTCCGTTTCCTGACGCGAGACCGACACCGCCGATAACTTGCGGTTGATAATTTTTTGCTTTAATATCTGATCCCTGATCTCCGGACGAAATCGTTTTTCAAGTGTTCTTTTGGTTAGCCCCTCTTTAGCCAACTGCTGAATAAAGGCCGCTTCGGTTGGGAAGCGGGCGGCCAACGATGCTAACCGCTCGGTCAGTTGCGCCTCAATCTCCGCCGGACTGGCAACGATGGTAGAATCTTCGCGGGCGGCTGAGAGCATCAAGGCATCACTAACCATCTTGTCAAGCATCTCATCGGCCAGCTTATCGACATCGACATCCTGATCGCCGGTTTGCAGAAGATAGGTCTGTACCTGGTTTGCTAACTCCGAAGCCAAAATCGGTCGGTCACCAATGACCGCGACGATCCGTTCGACAACTTCACCTTGAACCGACAGACCACCCAGCATAACGATGGCACAAAATAGCCCAAGTGTTCGATTCATAATTCCTTTTATCATCCGGTTTTATCCCAAATAATCCATTGGTATTGAGAAAACCATCGCAACTTCATAAGCCGAGGTTTTCTTGCTCCACACCTCAGGTGTGGTTCTTATCGTTTTACCACAGCGGCCCCGATTTGAGTCGGAGCCACAGTAGAAATATTTATCCAAGCATCATTGCTATTGCAAAATCACCAAAGTTTTTCATCAACCGGCAGAAGCAGAATCGGGAGGCTGGGATAACGAATCGGTCGCACCGGCGCCCGTTTCATCTTGAGTAACATATTTGCTTCGGTCGATACTCTGGCTCAAAACATCTTCATAAACGGTAATTTCGGTCACCTTCTTTTTTGCTATTATCCAATCCTCAAAGAGACGATCCCCTTTTTGTCTGGTGACCATATCAACGATGAACTGTTTAACGTTTTCAAATTCCTGCAAAACCGGCTCCATCCGTTCCTTAACCCAAACGACCGAATATCTGCGCCCAACCTCGACTGGGCCACCAATCTGCCCCACCTTAACTTTCAGCGCCGCCTCAAACAGGAAGGGGTACTGCTCCTTGAGAACGATTCCGAGGTCACCTTCGACCAACCGTTTTCCCGGTCGGGTCGTCTCACGCGCGGCGATATCTCGAAACGCCCGTTCGGTTCTGATTGTGCTTCTGTACTTTTGCGCCAGATCTTTATCATCCACCTGGATTTCCAGAAGCTTAAAGCGCAACGGTTTGGTAAATTCATCCGGGTGAGCTCTGAAATATTCTAAAACCTCGTCTTCAAAGATTTCCGAATGGGCCGGAATCGAATCGTTACGCATAATATCGGCCATTGCCAATTCTTTAAAATATTTGATTTTCCTCAGGTAATCGTCGCTTTTATCCAGCTTTTCCCGCTTTGCTTCCAAAGCCAGAATATCCATAAAGGCCATCTGAAAAACCGCTTCTCCCAGAGAATCGTACTGGTCGAAATCTGGTCGCCGGTCGGGGGAAACGCGTCGCAAATTGTTAAGATATTCCCCTAAGGTCAACTTCCCCCCATCATAACTTCCGAGGACTAAATCTTTTTCGTTTTGATCAAGCTGGGCCGGATCAACATTATTGCGCCAGCGAGGCATGGTGCCGATTGTTTCCGGGTACAAAAATTCAAGTTTGTTTAAAACAAAAGTACAGGTCGGTTGTTCGATCGTAATCGGAAAACGGTTGCGCAGTTCATCTCGAAACTTAAGCATCAGGTTCCGTTTACGTCTCTCTATTATTATACCTCTGGTACTCTCTTTTGATTCGGCAAAGCTGGGTCGATGCTCAATCGGGCGTCGATCAATCAGCTTGATAATATGATAACCGTAGTCGGTTTTGACCGGGGCTGAAATTTCACCCGGTTGCATCTTAAAGACCGCATCCTGAAAATTGTCAACCATGATTCCCCAGGAGAACCAATCAAGGCTTCCTTGATTTCTTTTGACGGTCGGATCGATAGAATATTTCAGGGCCAGCTCTTCAAACGGAACCCCCTCCTTGAGCTTTTGCAAAACCAGATCGGCGGTATCTGATGAGGATACCAGCACATGGGAGGCTTTCAATTCCTCACCCATGCGGTTGTACCAATCCTCAACTTCGGCGTCGGTCGGAACCGACTTTGAAATAATTTTCTTCTCAAACAGAACATCCAAAAGGAACTTGATCTTCTCACCCTCGATAACACGAAGCACTTCGTCATGATTCTGCAGATCGTAGTCGTAGGCGCCCAGAATAAGCAAGTTTTGATTAATAAGGGAATCAAGGAATTCTCGTTTGATCTTATATTCATAGTCGGCCGTTTTGAAACGTACTCCGGCACGCTCAAAGAAACCGTGAATCTCTTCAACCATTACTTCGCGATCCCCAATCGTGGCGACCACCGTTCCTTCTACCGCTTTTTGTCCGCATCCGCTCAGGTAGAGCAGGCTGGATATAATTACCAGTAAGGCAAAAGTCATTAGTGCTTTCAGTTTCATCAATAAACTCCTCAGGCTCAATTCTTCCTCGTTATTCTACCATCGAAAATTCGGCTGGTTCCGTTTTGCCAACCAAAAGCAGGCTGAAATATAGAGCAGAACCATAAGCAGGGCAAGACCTTTTTCCAAACGGAGGCAATCGCCGGGAGGGCTCCTGAGATAACAATAGAATATGGGCGAATCCCCCCGATTTCGTTCCCACCAATATTGGATCGGCCCCGTAAAAACTGAAGTAACCTCCACCTCAGACGACAGTTATAAGCCAAATTCAAGCCCGGCACAATCCTTGCATAAGATAACAACATGACCGTTGCCTTTGACATCTCTCGATATCCGATCTTCCGTGATGGAGACCTGTTCTATCCCGGAGTCGCCTCCTTATTGGCTATTGTCCAATGTGGTGGGAAAGCAGTCCTGTTCTCCTCTAATGGTGAAATCACCTCTTATGAGAAGAAACTGATATCCAAATTAAGCCGTTCATTCGGTGGAAGAATCAGTCTGGCGTCTAACGGCGACCAAGCTGATATGTGCGTGAATTGAGACGATTATGGGAGCCAAACGGAATTTTTGCTCTATCTCCGACTCAAGGACGAGTCATCTCGACCGGGATTGTCCCAATACTGCCATAGAAAAGAATAAGCTCCGGCAATCAGCCGACAAAAAAAGTCGCCAGTTCCTGAATTCAATTGATGCTTATGGTGCTGAATCGAACAAGGTCTTGATTGAATGTTCCGGTGCCACCCGGTATCATCCTGATTCGCTTGACGTCTCTGCCGGTGTCAAATTTGTCGATCGTGATGATCCGACGCGCGGCTTGGAAATTATCTCTCATCCTATCTATGGTCCGAAGCATGTTGGCAAAAGATGGGTGAGGAAAGAGGATGCTCATCTGATTCGCCGGTGCCAATCATGTCAGGATTACACAATTCGGATGCGTCGTAAAGAGGG
>JAUUYJ010000199.1 GCA_030588275.1 Candidatus Zixiibacteriota bacterium
AATCTGTTTACCCTGATTTCAGTTGAATGTTTGGGTGGTTGTTCAGCCGCTCCGATGCTTCAGATCGACGACACCTACTACGAAAATTTGACGCGGGAAAAAATCGATACATTAATCGCCGACCTGCGGACCAATGCGGCCAATAAGAATCAAGAAACACCTTCAACAGCCACTCCAGATTCCGATGATTCCCCCTCCCCCTCCCCAGACAGTAAGGATGCCGTCTAAGATGGAACAGGTTCTCTTCAAATATATCGATGATCCGGAACAGCACAAAATCGAACGGTATATCGAGAATGGTGGCTATCAGGCCCTCGCCAAAGTTTTCAAAGATTACAAACCGAATGAGGTTATTGATCTGGTCAAAAGTTCCGGTCTGCGTGGTCGGGGTGGAGCCGGTTTCCCGGCTGGCCTGAAATGGAGCTTCGTTCCGAAAAATAGTCCCAAGCCGAAATACCTCTGTTGTAACGCCGACGAGTCAGAACCGGGAACCTGTAAGGATCGCGTTCTGATGGAGCGGGACCCTCATATGATGCTCGAGGGAATTATCATCTGCTGTTATGCCATCAATGCCCACCATGCTTTTGTTTATATCCGGGGTGAGTTTGTCTTTCCGGCCAAGAGGGTGGAGGAGGCGGTCGAAGCGGCGTATGCCAAAGGTTATTTGGGCAAAAATATCATGGGATCCGGTTTTGATCTGGATATCATTGTTCACACCGGTGGCGGTGCATATATCTGCGGTGAAGAGACCGCCCTTTTGTCCTCGCTGGAAGGGGATCGCGGATTGTCACGCATAAGGCCACCGTTTCCAGCCATTTCCGGTCTTTATGATAGCCCCACCGTTATCAATAATGTCGAGACGCTGGCATCACTTCCGAGCATTTTCAATAACGGGGTTGATTGGTATCGTTCGCACGGAACCGAAAAATCGCCTGGGACCAAAGTTTTTTCACTCTCAGGAAATGTCAAGAAGCCTGGTAATTACGAAATAGAATTGGGTACGCCACTATCGTACGTTATCAACGATTTGGGTGGCGGGATGGAAGATGAACAGTACAAGCTGAAGGCGATTATACCGGGTGGTTCATCGACCCCACTTTTGATGCCGGACCAGATTGACACGCCGCTTGATTATGAGTCGATTGCGGAAGCGGGATCGATGCTTGGTTCCGGAGCGATCATCGTCATTGACGAACGGGCCTGTATGGTTTGGGTGGCGATGAAACTGATCAACTTTTATCAGCATGAATCGTGTGGCAAATGTACCCCCTGCCGTGAAGGAACCGCTTGGTTGAAGCAGATTATCAACCGGATTGAGCGGGGTGAGGGACAAAACGGTGACATCGACCTTATTATTGATGTCTGCGGCAATATTATGGGACGGACGATTTGTCCATTGGGTGATGCGGCGGTGATGCCGACAGAGTCGATTATCAAGCATTTCCGTCACGAGTTTGAGTATCACATTGAGCACAAAAAATGTCAGGTAAAAACTGATTATCCTTTTTAGCCCACTTCTGGGAAATAGGAAGAGTTAGATAAGAATAGAATGTCAGGCAACGGAAACGAAAAAGAACAAATTACTCTGACCATCGATGGTCAGGAATTGACTGTTGACAAGGGAACCAACGTTCTTGAGGCGGCGGCACAGATCGGGATCGAAATCCCTTATTTTTGCTGGCACCCAAAGCTTGATTCTGTTGGTGCCTGTCGGATGTGTTTGGTCGATGTCGAGAAAATTCCAAAACCGGCCGTCTCCTGTGCGACCGAAGTGATGCCAGGGATGGTTGTTAAGACCGCCACCGATGAAATCATCAAAGCGCGCCGGGGGGTATTGGAATTTATTCTGCTCAACCACCCGCTCGATTGCCCGACCTGTGATAAGGGTGGCGAATGCGATCTGCAGGATAATGTTTTCAATTTTGGTATCGATAAATCACGGCAAACCTTTACTCGTAAGCGGGTCATCGACACTCAGACCAAAACTACCTTTGATGACAAAAGAATCGGTCCCGAAGTATGGCGCAACATGAATCGTTGTGTGACCTGTTTTAAATGTACCCGTTTCAACAAAGAGATTGCTGGTGAATGGGACTTAGGCGCTTTTCAACGGGGTAGTAGCACGGTGATTGACGCTCCCCCCGGTGAACAGATTGATAATCTCTATTCCGGCAATGTCGTTGAGATTTGCCCGGTTGGTGCTTTAACCAACAACGACTGGCGTTACAAAATTCGTAACTGGAAGGCGACCAAGGCAGACTCCATCTGTAGCCACGACGCCGACGGACAGAATATTACCTTATGGTACGATCATCGCCAACTGTTTAGAGCAACCTCGCGCCCCAACGATGCGATTGACGATGGATGGATATGTAACATTGCCCGTTATGGGTATCAGTACATCAACTCTCCGGACCGTTTGACCAAACCTCTCATCAAAAAAGGTGGCACTCAGGTTGAAGCAACCTGGCCCGAGGCGATTGAGCTGATTGCTAAAAAATTCAGCAAGATAAAGGGTGACAAAGGATCGGTTTGTATAGCCGGTCTGTTGGGCGGGAACCAATCGAATGAGACTGCCTACCTGTTTAACCAACTTTTCCGCTCCGTTTTGCATAGTAATTCGGTCGATTATCGGCTCGAATATACCGGCTTAACCGACGGTGAACATTCTGAAGCGTACAACTGTCTCTATGATGCGCCGTTTCAAATATCTTCTTTGGAGACTGCCGATTGTGTCTTGATCTATGGGTCTAATTTAATCAAGGATCATCCGGCGGTTAATTTGCGTCTGCGCAAGGCGTATCGTAAAAATGATGCCAAAGTATATACCGCCAATCCGGTCGAAACCAAATCGGGTGATATTTCAACCGATGAACTGATTTACAATCCAGATTGCGGGACCGCCTTTTTGGTCGCCTTGACCCATGCTCTTATCGACGGCAAGCTTTACAAAAATATAGATGAGGCGAAGGCGGCTGAGATCAAATCGCTGTTAGAGCCGTCGAATCTTAATGAAGCGGCGACCCGTTGCGGGATTGAGGTTGACCGCATCAACTATCTGGCCAGCGATCTGGCCGGAGCAAAGAATCTGTTTATTCTGGGTGGCGATTATTTGCGGGCCTCCTCCGACCGCTCCCGACAGGCAAATGCTTTGTACAATCTGGCCAATCTGCTTGACATTCCAGATTCCAACAGTGCGATATTGGCCTCTCAGGCCAATTCCAAAGGGGCTCGTTTTCTTGGTTTGTCACCGCAGTTACCAGCCAAACTGGCTAAGACTCTGGCTGACAAATGGGGAACAACTTTACCGGAATCGACCGGATGCAACACCTCCGAAATTCTAAAAGGTGCTTTGGAAGAAGAGATTGATGCCGTGTTTGTTATGGGAGCCAATCCGGGGATGCGTTATCCGGATGGTCCGTTTGTCGATGCGGCGTTGGATAAGCTCGATTTTCTGGTTGTTGCCGACCTGTTTGAGACCGCCACCAGTTTGAAGGCGGACGTTGTTTTGCCTTTGGCCGGTTGGTCGGAGGCGGATGGGTCGTATGTCAACCTGTCTGGTATGTATCAAAAATTTAGTCGGGCTTTGAAGCCTAAGGCAGGGATTAAAGCTGGTACCGAAATCCTGCAGTTATTGATGACGGCGATTGACCCACAGCTTAAATTTGATCTGAGTTCACTATCCCAAAATACCCGCGATGTCATCGACTCATGGGCCATCCCACAGCGGGACAAAGAGAAATTTTTCCCGGTTAAGCAGGCCCATATCGTTGACCATGAAGCTTTTCCTTATCGGTTACTAATCGGCAACGACCTGCATCATTATGGATACCTGACCGAACATTGCCCCTCGCTGATGAAATTTGCTTCTGAGCCGTATGTGGAACTTTCGACCCAACTGGCCGAAAAGCTGGGGATCGATGATGGTGATCTGCTGAGGATTGAATCAACTTCCGGTAAACTGGTTTTGAAGTCGAAGATTTCAGAATTTTTTGAAGGGGATGTGATTTTCATCCCGAATAATTTTTCGGCTGTTGATGTCAACTGTTTGGTTTCAAAAGAGACCGGTGGCTGGGTGAAAATCGAAAAGCTGGATGATAAGTAATGGGTGATCTGACTTATATCTTTATCATATTCGCCAAAGTGACCCTGATCTTTGTCGCGGTGATCTCCGGGTGTGCTTATTCCACCTGGTTGGAGCGCAAACTTCTTGGTCGTTTTCAGCAGAGGATGGGTCCAACTTATGTTGGTCCGTTTGGTCTCCTGCAACCTCTGGCTGATGGTCTCAAACTTATCTTCAAAGAGGATGTTGTTCCGTCGCAGGCGCAAAAAATCTTTTTCATGGTGGCGCCGATCATCGCTTTTATTCCTGGCTTTGTCGCTTTTGCCGTTGTGCCTATCGGACCTCCGATTGAACTATTTGGACAGACAATCCCTCTGGTCATCTCTGATCTGAATATTGGTATCCTGTTTATTCTGGCGACGACTTCACTGGGGATTTATGGCATTGCTTTGGGTGGTTGGTCGTCCGGCTCCAAGTATTCACTTCTGGGTGGGATTCGATCCTCGGCACAGATGATCTCTTACGAGGTTGCCTACGGTTTGTCAATCATTCCGGTAATAATGATGAGTGGCACCTTGTCGTTGACCGAACTGGTCAATCAGCAAGCGGCGGTAGCCGATTGGTTCGTCTTCAAGAACCCCTTTGCCTTTTTGATTTTCTGGATTTGTGTCGTGGCAGAAACCAACCGGGCTCCTTTTGATATGGCCGAAGCGGAATCGGAGCTGGTCGGTGGTTATCATACCGAATATTCGTCGATGCGTTTTTCGATGTTTTTTGTTGGTGAATATGGAAATATGATTACCGGCTCGGCAGTTGCGGCGACGGTCTTTTTGGGTGGATGGCAAGGGCCATTTTCGCCCGGTCCGTGGTGGCTGGTGGCCAAAGTTATCATGCTGATGATTTCGTTTATCTGGTTGCGGGCAACCTTCCCTCGCATCCGCTACGATCAATTGATGAATTTGGGCTGGAAGGTTTTATTCCCTCTGGCGTTAGCTAACGTGGTGATAACAGGAGTGGTGATGTACCTGTTTTAGAAAAAATTATGCGATTACTTTGGGACATAATAAAGACGACGCT
>JAUUYJ010000240.1 GCA_030588275.1 Candidatus Zixiibacteriota bacterium
AATATTTGAAAACGCCCAAAAGACCGAGATTGGCAAAAACCGAAATAAACAGCAACTTCTTTCGCAGACTTTGGTTTTCGGTCCGATGCAGTTTTTTGCCAATCAGAAAATCAATAACGGTGGAGAGAGCGATCAGAGATAAAAAACGCCAGTCCCAATAGCCATAAAAAATATAGCTGGCCAGTAAAAGAAGCCGGTTTTGAAATTTATAATTGCGTGATAAAGCCAGGTACAGCGTATAAACCAGAGCAAAAAAACCGATAAATATAAAAGAATTAAAAAGCATATATCACTTCATCAAGATGATGAGCCTCTCCCGATAGATTTTGCCGTCAATTATACCATTGCCCAACAGCTATCACAACTAATTTATAGCCATCCGCCGGTATCATCAATTCCGATCCCCCGAAATAAATACAATGCTGAAACAGGCCCGTTCCTCAGTTGTCGCAGGAATTGTATATGTCCCGCTATCGGCATCAATCTCGTACATCAACATTTTGAGCCCATGGTCTCCATTATATATATCATACTGGGGTGCCTGAGGACAGAGGTGCCAGCCGTTGAGCCGAGCAAAAATATCTGAGTACCCACCATCGACCTGATAATGAAAAAAGAAATAAATTTTTGTCGGTGCAGATACCGTGAGTTTAATGGTTGTCCCTTTCTGAGGTTGATGAATCCCCTGAAAAAGCAACCCGTTCAGCAGTTCGGGTGGGATTACATCATATGTATATTGGCGATCAAGATGCTGTATGACGCCCGGCTCCATAAAGGCAAAGCTAAAATTAAACGCCGGACTAACTTCTATCCTGACAAGATCCCCGGCAACTGTGATCGCTTCGTAATTAGGCGTAAACTGGTGGTACGCCGATCTGCTGAAAATATTTGCCCCATCCCTGGTTACTTTCAGAGTGACAAGCAAAAGGGAAAGCGTCACCAAGACGATTCCGATGGTCAGGATTTTATTTTTCATTATTTATTTTATTCCCCATAACATTCTGCATTAACTCATCTTCCCGGATTGGTGCTGACCGACAAAGCATCCTTCAGCATCTGCTCAATATGCTCATCGGTATGCCTGACAACCCTCTTTTTCGCTGGGACCATTCCGTCCACGTAGGACAAAATATTGATCGTCGCCAATATAATAGCATGGCCGTTTATGTCAATGATATGTTGCGGAGAATAATGGTGCACGGGGACGTACACCAACCACAAATACCACAAAACGAGAAAGTACACTAATCACAGATTTTATGTTGTGTCGGGGCTTGATTGATGGAGGGTGACACCCGACATCAAGTGTGACCTGACACATATGTGGTGAGTATGCCTTGAGATAGCCGCGCTTCGTCCCGATGGGACTTCGCTCACAATGACCGTGAAAGCAGGCGATGCCTGTTCCCCGGTGTGTGGCCCGACAGGCCGGGGTGTGTTAGAGTCTTTGGCGTAGCAGTGATGTCAGGAGATCAGGGTTGCATCCCGCTTAAGCGGGGCTCCTGACCTACAAACTGGGGGAAATGTTTTACTGCCAGAACTAACAATTTGTTGGTGCACGAGGACGTACACCAACCACAAAATACTGAGAGTCTAATAGAAGCAATGTCGAAACCGCCCAGTCAAGCTGGATGAACGACAGGGGTTTCGACCTACTGGCTTTAAAAACCCACGAGTGGGTGCCCTACAACTTATTAACCAGCGGTTTTTCAGTTTTATTGACCGGCTCAAACTTTTCGTGCGGTCCGGCAAACAGATCGAAGCAGATTGTCATCTCCCGACCGGATGCCAACGCCTTATCAAAAACAAACATACTGCAATTACCCTGTAAGACTTTCTCAAAGCCACCTTCGGAAAGCGAAACGGTATTGATCGGAGCCCGCCAGAGACGCCCCTTCTCACTCGACGAAATCGACAGGGCGACCGACTGGTACTCATCAATATATGTTATTTCCGAGACCGCTTTTGATTCGTGCAAAGCCGACAGATAATAATTTTTCGGTTTGATCCCATCTATAATTGCGTAACGATCTTCCGCATCCGGTGCCAGGAAATTAAAGTCAAACTCGACTCCAAACCTGATTGGTAAGATTTCCAACTTTTCCTGCCTGAGTCGGTATTCGATTTTGATATTATAACCAACTTTGGGGAAGGTGATTATTTTTCCCAGTCTCAGCGGGCAATGGGTGTCCCCCTGCCAGACATGACCGGACCTGCTCAGAGATATCTGGTAATTGTCACCGTTCTCGACAAAGCTTGACTCATACGGTTCCAGAACAAAATCTCCCAGCTCATAATAATTACCGGCGGCAAACGATTCGACCGTCGTTCCCTCGGCCAGAAAATGATCGGTCAGAGGTCGGCGCATATACCAATCCTCGACCAAAAGTTTTTCAAGCCCTTCCTCTTTCACCTCGACCCGTTCATGAATCGAGCGGGCGTTGTCAGATTCCGATGGTTCGTTGCGGTTCAAAAGACGGCGATGATACCCTTCCCGACGACGGGCCAGGGTATCGGTCAGGTTGATATTTTTGTCGAGGCAGTTCAATTCCAGAATCTGCCCCCCTTTACCGGGAGCGATAACCATCGACAGGTTCTCTCCCCCGACCGCAATTTCAATTCGTCCGTCCCGTGTTCGATCTTCAAATTCGGAATATACTTCAGCCTTCAAAAGGTGGCGTACAATTTTCTCTGCCTGAATCAGTTTGCGATAAATCGCCCAGCGTAGATGGGGCAGGTACAAACCGCCAAAAACACCATGCCAATAAGGGCAGTTGCATTGCCCGGCATAGAGCAGATCGCGAGCGATCTGGAGTTGATGCTGGTCCACCTGTGGAACCGTCTCTGCCTGATGGAGCAGATCGGAAATCTTGATCATCTTTTTATGCATCAGGTTGACTTCGTCGTACTTAGCCAAGAAACCGCGCCAATGCCCTCCCTTGACAAACCGTCCAAACTTTGTGTCGAGATTCTCCTGCTTTAATAGTTCCTCAAATTCTTCATAGTCAACAACCGCATCGGCAGGCAAAGACCATTCCGACATTTCATCGTACGATGCGCTGGGCAGATAAACGCGCCCTAATGGTTTTGATTTTTCGACCGCTTCACCCAACGAGATAACTTCCAGCCAATCGGAGTTGTCATTTAGGAGTGAGAAAAACTGGTCTAACCAACCATCGGTATAACAATGCTCAAAGGTTTTGGGCCAAACGCCAAACTTTTCCCCATCGTCGGCATATACCGCCATCCCTTCAGGATACTTGGCGGCTACTTCACGAAGATATTCAATAATTTTGGCCGGTTTTTCAAACGGAATCGCATAACGTAATTTTTGAAGAATTGGCAACAGCGTTAATGGACGGCCCGCATCCTCGGTTATGTATGTGCCAAACAGCTGGTCCTCCCTGATACCGGCATATCGAAAATGAGTGTCATCAAGAGCCAAAAAGTGAAGTCCCGCTTGATTGATAATGCTGGGGAGATTTGGCTCCCAAACCCGCTCGGCCAACCACATGCCGCGAGGTGTCACCTCAAAATGATTCTTCAAATAATCGTTCATCATCTCCAGCTGTCCCAGCTTATCCCGGTCGGGAATCGCCGGTAAGATCGGCTCGTAGAAGGCTCCCGATAATAGCTCCAGCTGACCGGCATCTACCATCTTGCCAACCAACTCGAAATATTCGCTATGATGCTCCTTCTGCCAATTCCACAGAATTCCGGACTGATGCAAAGAAAATTTTATCTCCGGATATTTTTGGGCTGTCTTTAGAAAAGGGTTGTAACAATTGGTATGGGCATCTTCAAAAACGGCGTTGAAATTTCCAACCGGCTGATGATTATGAACGGCAAAGGCAAGTTTGAATTTCATCTCTTTAAAAAATCTCCACGGTGAAATTGATATATTTTTTCGGGTTGGCCCGAACGTCGGTGACAAGGCTGTCAAGGTTGTGCGCCGTCCGCCGCAGGTCGTCATACAAACGACGGTCTTCCATCAAGAGACGCAAAGTCCCGTCGGAGCCTTCCAGATCGGAGGCAAACATATTGAGGCGGACCGATGCTTCGGCCATATCAGTTAAGATTGCGTTGAACCGGATTGATGCTTCGTCAAAGCGGGCCGCTCCGGAATCAAGATGGATTTGATTTCT
>JAUUYJ010000059.1 GCA_030588275.1 Candidatus Zixiibacteriota bacterium
AAACGCCGATGTGGTCTGGATGGCGATTGCATTTGAGATCATAATGGGCCAGGGCACGGATGACCCCCTCTTCCAGATTTCTGATAAACAGCCTCAGGTCTCGCCCCCGGCGACGCAGGTCAATAATCGGATATATAACCAGTTGGCCCGGTCCGTGATAAGTGACATTCCCGCCGCGTGATATTTTGACAACCTCGACCTGTCCGGAATTTTGATACATCGCTTCGTCATCGTCCCGCCCGACCGTAATAATATCAGGATGCGTCAGATATAAGAATGTATCTCGCACCGAACCGTTGAGCCGATAACGGACCAACTGCCTCTGAAGCTCAAGCGCACTATTGTACGACCGTTCTCCGAGATATTTGGTCCAGCCATAAAATCGATGCGGCATTAGCGCAGTCTCGTCAACAACAGCGAAGGCTCCTGCAAATATTCAATCACCCTATGGAGAAACTGGACCGCCGTATGGCCGTCGATCAGACGATGGTCAAACGACAGGCAGAAAGTTGACAGGTGGCGAATAACGATTTCATCATTAATGACAGCCGGCTTTTTGGCGATATTGTGAATGCCCAAAATAGCTACTTGTGGTTGGCTGATAATCGGCGTCGAAGCTCCCGCGCCAAACATTCCGGCGTTGGTCAGGGTAAACGTCCCCCCCTGAACTTCGTTGATGGTAAGTTTATCGGTCCGAGCCCGGTTGCCCAAATCGGTTAGTTCAACAGCAATATCAATAACCGATTTCTTATCGGCATCCCGAATGACCGGAACGATCAGGCCGCTTTCGCGAGCAACGGCAACGCCGATATTGTAATATTTTTTGTAAATAATTTCGGTATCGGTCATCGAGGCATTGAGCGCAGGAAATTCTTTGAGTCCTTCCACCGCCGCCTTCATAATAAACGGCAGGTAGGTCAGCTTGGCACCGTAACTGGCCAGAAAGTTGTCCTTCATTTTGCTCCGGAATTCAACCAGGTTGGTGAAATCACATTCCTCAAAGGTGGTCACATGTGTTGATGTCTGTACCGAGCGAACCATATGCTCGGCAATCATCTTACGCGCTCCAGCCAAAGGAATCCGTTCTTCGACCATCTCTCCACCAGCAGTTGTTGGCGGGACATATTTTGATAAAGTCGGCTGGACAGCAGGGGCCGGTGTTGCTGAAGGTGCAGGTGCGGGTGTGCTTGATGGAGCCGTTGTTGCTTGAGTGATGTCACCAACAACAGAACGAGCTGAGGCCGCTTTTTCGACATCCTCTCTGGTGATCCGGCCAGACGGACCGGTACCGATAATAGTACCGACATCCAGGCCATAATCTCGAACCAGTTTACGGACTGCCGGGGCCATTTTTACTTTACCGGCTTTACCAGTTGACTTAGTCGGAGCCGATGCTACCGGAGCTTCAGATTTTGTAGCGGCTGGAGCCGCCTTCTGTGATACCGTCTCTTTGGGAGCAGAAACTGCCGCCGGTTCGTCCGCCATTTCCCCTGACACGGCGATGGTACAGATAACTTTTCCGACCGGAACTACCTCGTCCGGCTGAACCAGAATCGCTTCAATAACTCCGGCATATTCAGCCGGAATTTCGACGTTGACTTTGTCGGTCATAATCTCAACCAATGGTTGATTAAGAGTAACTCGGTCGCCCGCTTTTACCATCCATTGTACGATGGTTCCTTCCAGAACCGACTCACCCATTTGAGGGACTACCACCTCAAAAGCCATAATGCCTCCAAAATATATTTTACCTGTTTTAAGTTACTCAAACCGACCGAAAAGCGAAAAGTTCCCGTCTGTAAGTCTATTATCTGTATCGTTTTCTAATGGTCTGAATAGCCCTGATTTCTGTTATGATCCCTAATGAACTTCAAGCATTCTCTTAAGAGCCAAACCTGCCTCCGCTTTGATTGCACTAGGGACAACGATCCGATCAAAGCTACCCAAAGATTCGACCGTGTTGGCCAAATCAGCCATCGTCGTGCGATACATATTGGCGCAAACCGGGCATTTCATCCCGGATAACTCAAATATTTTTTTGTCCGGGAACTGATGCGCCATCCGATTAATCAGATTAATCTCAGTTCCGACAGCAATCATAGTTCCGGCCGGTTGCTCTTCTATGTAATTGACAATAAATTTTGTCGATCCGACCGCATCAGCATTTTTGACAACTTCCCACTCACATTCGGGATGAACAACCACTTTGGCATCCGGATGCTTCGCTTTCAGATCGGCAATCTGTGACGCTTTGAAATTGGTGTGAACGTGGCAATGCCCTTTCCATAAAATCAAGCGAGCCTTCTTTAAGCTCTCAAGATCAATCCCACCCTCTTCCTGACGGAAATCCCAAACGACAATTTCGTTATCCGGAATACCGAACCAGCGTCCGGTGTTGTATCCCAGATGCTCATCAGGGAAGAAAAATAGTTTATCGACTTTATCGTAAACGTACTTAAAGGCCGCCTGGGCATTGGAAGAGGTACAGATCAGGCCTCGTTGACGACCACAAAAGGCTTTTAGGGCAGCGGCAGAATTCATGTATGACAAAGGGATCGTGTTGTCGGCCACGCCAATATCTTGAAGCGTTTTCCAAGCCATCATAACGTCGTCCAAATCGGCCATATCAGCCATCGGACAACCGGCCAACGGATTTGGGAGATACACTTTTTGAAGATCGGCCGAAAGAATCTCAGCCGATTCTGCCATAAAATGGACACCACAAAAAACGATATACTCGGCTTCCTTATGCTGTGATGCCTTAAGCGACAAATCGTACGAATCACCAACAAAATCGGCCACGTCGGCCACTTCCAACCGTTGATAATGATGGGCCAGAATCAGAAGCCGATCCCCCATCTTCTTTTTCGCCTGATAGACAATCTCCCGAAGTTGTTCATCGGTGGCCTGACGATATTTATCTGAAACTTCAAAATACATTTTTTATCCTTCAGTTCAGTTCAACTGATATACGCAATAACCGGTTGAATTGAAGAATTTTCGACCAATCGATTACTTTTTTTTGTGCGACGAATGACCCGGTTTCATACTCAATTCCGGATAGATATAATTAACCGCTTTGTTCACAGCGATGGCCGCTTCACCGGTTCCGGTCGAGATCAACTTAATTTTTCCAGGGTGCGTGACGATATCTCCGGCGGCAAAAACTCCTTCGATATTGGTCCGCATCAGTTCGTCCACCTTGATGGAGTTTTTATCAAGTTCCAGGCCCCATTCCTTTAGTGGTTTGAGGTTGACTAAAAAACCGATATTGAGCACCAGAGCGTCAATATCAAAGCTCATCTCGGTCCCCTCTCGGGTTTGAACCACCTCAACCCGCTCGACCCACTGCTCACCATGAATGGTTTTGATCTCCCAAAATGGATAATAAATATTAACCGATGAGTCTTGTAACTTTAGAAACGAATCCTCGTGAGCCTGAAAGCGATCGAGCCGGTGGATCAGGTTTATCTCTTTGGCCAAAGGTTCCAATAGCAGAGCATGGTCCACCGCCGAATCTCCACCACCGACGATTAAGACTTTTTTATCTTTGAATTTTTCCGGCTCTTTGACGAAGTAATAAACGCCACACCCTTCAAGTTCTTCCAGATTGGGGACGCTTAGTTTGCGCGGGATAAAAGCTCCCATCCCGGCGCAGATGACAACCGTTTTAGAAAAGTGTTGTTCGCCGGTGGAAGTCGTCATTTCGATTATTCCATCGTCCCGTCTTTTTAGATCGGTCACTCGTTGCCCAAGCCCAATCGACCCGTCGTAGGTTCGGGCCTGCTCATCGAAGCGACGGACTAAATCTTTGGCCAGAATTTTGGGAAACCCGGCCACGTCGTAAATATATTTTTCCGGGTAGAGAGCCTTGAGCCCACCACCGGTTTCGTCCAAACCTTCAAGAATTTTTGCTTTTACATCACGCAGTCCGGCATAATAAAGGGCATACATCCCGACCGGGCCGGCCCCGATTATAGTGATATCATAAACGTCTTCCAATGGTTCAGCCTCCGTAAACATTCTGTAATTGATCCAGAGCCGAAAAGAGCTCATTGACATCCGGTTCATCGTTTAAATCATGGTAGTCAATATAGCGGATGATTCCCTGCTTATCAATAACGACAATAACCCGTTGGCTAAAGCCATGTTCGGTAAAAGCGAAATATTTTGTAGCGGTGTCACCATGCGGCCAAAAATCAGAAAGAAGAGGGAAATCGATCCCTCCCATCGAATAGGCCCATGATTTGTGGCTGGGTACCGAATCGACCGATATGGCTAAAAGCTGGGTATCATAATCGCCGAATTTTTCCAGAATCTCCTGATATCCAGGAATCTGTCCGGAACAGACCGGTGTCCAATCGAGCGGATAGAAAGCGATGACAACGTTTTTTTCGCCTCGGTATTGTGACAGCCTGATGGTTCTGTCAAGGTGGGATGGTAATGTGAAGTCAGGTGCCTTTTCTCCAACTTTGAGCATCAAATCTCCTCCTAATAATCCCAAGATATAATAATTTCAGATTGGACCAAGCGGTTCTGAGCTAAAATTACCTAAATCTTGTCTCCCCTACATCTCCATCGGGGCACCGTCGTCGTACCCAAACCAAAAATAGTTACCACTAATGGAATCTTTTTCTGCCTGGAGTGATTCAAAATGACCATACTCTTCGGCGGCCATATTTTCATACAGTTCTTTGATATCTTTGGTGGGAGCATCTTCAGCTCCCTCTTTGTAATATTTGGTTGCGGCCAATTCTGCTTCAATGGCAAGATCAATATACTGTATTTCCGACAGGTTCTCTTTTTTCTCATTTTCGCGGAAGAATTTGGACAGGATGCTGATTCCATCGGTCGGAAGATCACCAACCTCTTCCCCGTGCAGTTTTTTGTAAACTTCAATCAGGATCGATTCATGACGCATCTCATCCTGAGCCAGGTTAGTCAGCTTCCGTTTGGCCTCTTCATTTTTGGTCCGGCTGGCCAACTGAGTATAAAACCGCTGACCATCTATTTCTGCCACGATTGCCTGCTTAATGACTTCGCGCGATAGAGCGTCCTTAGGTGACATTTCAAGTTCCTCGTTTTGTTAAACAGGAGAGAAAGTGAAAAGGGAAATTTTATTTCCCATCCTCCAACTGTTTTAGTTCTTTTTTATATTTTTTGATCCGCTTGAACTCTTTGTCCGATGTCCTTCGGTCAAACAGAGGACCGAACCGGTTTTTTTCAAACTGCAGTTCAAGCTTGTTGATTTTTTCCTTCAAATTTTCTATCTCTTCTGACATCATTCCTACCTTTATTTTTTACTCTTGTTTTTTGCAATCTTGGCCCAGGCATCCCTCAGGGTCACGGTCCGATTAAAGACCGGGTGCCCCGGCGTTGATTCGGAATCGACGCAAAAATATCCCAGACGCTCAAATTGATAGCGAGTTCCCGGTTTCGGGTCGGAAAGGGATGGCTCGACCTTGCAGTTCTTATTTATTTTCAACGAACCTGGATTGACAAATTTCTTGAAGTCAGCTTCGGGATCTTCCTCAGCCGGATCGGGAACGCTTAAGAGTGTTTCATACTCGCGCACCTCGGCATCAACTGATGATGCGGCTGAAACCCAGTGCATGGTTGCCTTGACTTTCCGTCCATCGGGGGCCGAGCCACCTTTGGTGGCCGGGTCATAGCTACAATGCAGTTCTATGATTTCGCCAGTCTTGTCATCTTTGATAACTTTGTCGCAGGTGATAAAGTAGGCATAACGAAGGCGAACTTCCCGACCGGGAGCCAGCCGGAAAAACTTTTTCGGAGGCTCTTCCATAAAATCGCCCCGCTCTATGTACAGCTCTCTGGAGAATGGAACGGTTCTGGTGCCGGCCGATTCATCCTCCGGATTGTTGATCGCCTCCATCTCTTCTGTCTGACCTTCGGGGTAGTTGGTAATGACAACTTTGAGGGGGTCTAAAACCGCCATCACCCTCAGCGATGTTTTGTTCAAATCTTCCCGAACGTAAAACTCAAGAAGGGCCAGGTCAACCAGCGAGGTTCGTTTGGAGACGCCAATCCGGTCGCAGAAATTTCTGATCGCCACCGGCGTATAGCCACGCCGTCTCATCCCGGAGATGGTCGGCATCCGGGGATCGTCCCAGCCGCTGACATGCTTGTCGTTGACCAGTTGGATCAGTTTCCGCTTGCTCAGAATCGTGTAGGTGATATTGAGGCGGGCAAATTCGATCTGCTGGGGATGATGCTCTTCCAGTTGATCCAAAAACCAGTCGTACAACGGGCGGTGGTCTTCAAAACCTATATCGCACAGTGAATGAGTGATTTTTTCGATTGAATCGGACTGACCATGCGCCCAGTCATACATCGGATAGATGCACCACTTATCACCGGTACGATGATGCGTTGCTCGCATAATGCGATACATAATCGGATCGCGCATATTTATATTGGGTGAGGCCATGTCGATTTTGGCCCGCAATGTTTTTGAGCCATCGGCAAATTCGCCCGCTTTCATTTTTTCAAACAGGTCGAGGTTTTCCTCAACGGTCCGATTGCGATAGGGGGACTCTTTTCCGGGGCTGGTGAGAGAACCACGGTACTCCCGAATCTCATCACCGGTCAGGTCGTCAACATAAGCAACACCCTTATTTATCAACCGGACGGCAAAATCATACAACTGATCAAAATAATCTGAGGCATGAAAGAGATTATCGCCCCAGTCGAGGCCGAGCCATTTAATATCTTTCATGATCGCCTCGGCGTAGGCCGATTCCTCTTTCATCGGATTGGTATCGTCAAAACGAAGATTCATCTGGCCGTTGTGCTGGGCCGCTACGCTATAGCTCAGGCAGAACGCCTTGGCATGCCCTATATGAAGATACCCGTTCGGTTCGGGAGGTAGGCGGGTAATAACCTTTCCGCCATTTTTGCCGTTTTTGACATCCTCGGCAATTTTATCCCGGATAAAATCGGATAGAGGGGCGGTCTCATCCGTTTTGTTGTCGTCGCTATGCTTGCTCATCTTGCGTCCGATCATTTATAAAGCTTACTGCCTGACGCATCCTGCTGATCGTCTCATCCTGGCCAATGACCTCAAGCATTTCCCACAAGCCAGGGCCAACCGTCATACCACTAACCGCCAAACGGGTGGGGTGGATCAAGAGACCGATTTTCAGATCAGATTGGGTCGCCAACTGTTTCAAAGTTGATTCAATCGTTGCGGCGTCAAACTTACCTGCCTTTTCAAATCGGTCGGCTAACTGGGTCAATCGCTCAACCGCTTCGGAGTTGAACTGCTTAGCCATCCCCTTCTCGTCGTACTCGTGGGGTGGCACAAAATAATAGGCTGATCGTTCGACAAACTCCTCAATCGTTTGGCACCTCGATTTGAGTAACCCGACAACATCCATAAGATATTGCCAGCGCGTTTCCAGACCCAAATAGGTGCAAATATTTGCCTCGACCAGCATCGGCATCAAGAGGGTAGCCAGATCATGGTTTGATTTCATCTTGATATGTTCACCATTGACAAAACGCATCTTAACCGGATCAAATACGGCGTTCGCCTTTCCGATCCCGGAGAGGTTGAAGACCTTAATTAAGTCTTCGATGGAGAATATTTCGCTGTCATCTTTGGCGGACCATCCTAAAAGAGTCAGGTAATTGACAACCGCTTCCGGGAGGAATCCGGCTTTGCCATAATCGGAAGCGTTGGCCGCCTGATCCCGTTTGGAGATTTTCTTTTTCCGTTCATCAAAGATCAGCGGCAGATGACCAAATCGAGGTGGCGTCAGACCAAGGGCGTTATAAATCAAAACCTGCTTAAACGTATTGGTCTGGTGGTCGTTGCCACGTAGGACATCGGTGATTTTCATTTCGTGATCGTCAACGACGACGACAAAGTTATACAGCGGTCGGCCATCGTTACGACAGACGACGAAATCATCAATGTCAACATTCTGACGCTTCATCGCACCATAAACCATATCGTCGTAGGTCGTTTCCCCTTCGGGAAGCTTGAGACGAATCACATTCTTTTCCCCATTGGCAACTTTTGTTGCAACCTCATCAGAGGAGAGCTGTAAACAGGTTCGATCGTACCGATAGTTTTTCTTATTGGCTCGCGCCTCTTCCCGCTTGGCGTTGAGGTCGTCCGCTTTACAGAAACAGCGATAACCATTACCGGAACTGATAAGCTGGTCAAGATAGGTTTGGTACAACTCCCCCCGCTTCGATTGGAATATCGGTCCTTCGTCCCAATCCAGACCGAGCCATTTCATCGAATCAATAATCGCCGTGACCATCTCACCGGAAGAACGATCGGCATCGGTATCCTCGATCCGGAGGATGAATTTCCCTCCTTTGCTTCGAGCATACAACCAATTTATGATTGCCGTGCGAGCCGTCCCGACGTGCAAGAATCCAGATGGGGAGGGTGCTATTCTGGTTCTGATTTCTCTGTTTTCGTTCAAATCTGGTCTTTCTTAAATAGATGGCCTGAACTGGCTAATATATGAATAAATCAGCCCGGCTCAAGATATTTCGTCGATAGAAATTTGCTTTTTTCCTCTTATTTTATGATAAATCGAGCGTCAACCGCCTTACACATTCCCTTTTTCCCGGATACGATAAACGGATTGATATCGATTTCGATAAACTGGTCAAAATCTCCAATCAATTGCGAAATTCGTAACAGGGCATCTTTGATGATATCGAGATCAATCGGGTCGGAACCACGAAAACCATCCAATAGAGGGAACGATTTCAGGGATCGGATCATATCGTCGGCACGTTCGTCCGATAAGGGGGTCACCCGGAAAGCGACATCTTTCATGATTTCGACAAAAATTCCACCCAAGCCAAACATAATCAAAGGACCGAAAGCCGGGTCGGACAAAACACCGATCACGGTCTCAACCCCTTCGGTAATCATGCTTTGCATGACGACGCTGAACTTCTCCCCTTTTTTGAGTTTGCCGATCTGTTTCTTCAGATCGTTAAACTCAGACCGCAACTCCTTGTCGTTTCTGATATCGACCCGGACCGCACGCGCCTCGGTTTTGTGGAGAATCTGGGGGCTGTTGAGCTTCATCACTACCGGATATCCGATCTTTGAAGCGGCCCGAACCGCCTCTGCACCGTTTTCGGCGATAGTGTATGGGGCAATCGGAATGCCGTACGCCTTTAGGATATCAAGAGCATCCTCGCCAATGATCGACTTTGATCCGCTATCCAAATTTCGTGCTATGATTTTTTCAACGACCGTTTTGTTTACTTTGAAGGTTGGGAATTTCCCCTTCTTGCGGTTTAAATACTGCCGATAATTGTCAACCGTTGCCAGGGTTTTGGCAATCGCTTCCGGGAATATATAGACTGGAATCCCATGTTCCATCAGCATCTCCATGCCGGGTGAGCGAAAGCCGACCCCCATGAAGCAGACCAAAAATGGCTTTTTGGTTTTCTTATTGGCATCAATGATTGTCTGAGCAATCTCATTCTCGTCGATGGTGATTGGCTGGACAAAAATCGGCACAATTGTATGATAATTTTTGTCGGCACAGACAGCATCCAACGCCACCTGAAATTCTTTCCGGCCCGCTCCAGCAACCAGATCCAAAGGATTGCTCAACGATACTTCCGGGGGCAAAGCGGCCTTCAATTTTTTCTTGACCGTCGTTGATAGAGAGGGAAGTTTCATACCGCAGTTAATCAGCGCATCGGTAGCCAAAATTCCGGGGCCGCCAGCATTGGTAACAATCGCCACCCCGTTCCCCTTGGGGATCGGCTGGCGTGTTAGCATCATGGCAACATCAAACAGTTCTTCGATTGATGAAGTCCGCATGACACCACATTGGTTCAGAAGCGCGTCGGTTCCGACATCCGCCCCGGCCAATGCTCCGGTGTGTGAAGAGGCCGCCTTGGCCCCCTGAGCGGTGCGCCCCGATTTGACCGCCACGACCGGCTTGGTCTTGGTCACTTCCCGGGCAATGCGGGTAAAGCGATTGGGATTACCAAAGCTTTCCAGGTACATCAGTGTTATCCCGGTTTTCTTATCGTAGTGCCAGTATTCCAAAAGATCGTTACCGGAGACATCCGCCTTGTTGCCGACTGAGCAAAACATCGAAAACCCAAGATTAAGCTGATCGCCAAAATTTAGAATCGCCTCCCCCAATGCACCTGATTGGGAGACGAATGAAATGTTACCCGGTTTCGGACGGGCTTTTCCGAAGGTGGCATTCATCCTGATATTCGGATCGGTATTGACGACCCCAAAGCAGTTGGGACCAACCATCCGCATCCGACTTTTCTTGACGATTTTGACTAACTCCTGCTCCAACTTTATCCCAGCGCCACCAATCTCTCTGAACCCGGCTGAGATGACGACGATTCCCTTGACTCCTTTTTCGCCGCATTGCCGGGCGACCTCCAAAACCGCTTTACTCGGTACCACGATAATGGCCAAATCAACCGCATCCGGCACATGCAAGACGGTAGAGTATGCCTTTATCGAATGAATGACACCTGCTTTGAGGTTGACCGGGAATATTTTGCCATTGAATTCATAATCTATCAGGTTGTGGAGAATTTCACGACCGATGGTGTGACGCCTTGAGGAGGCGCCGATAACCGCGATTGATTGCGGTTTGAAAATACAATCAAGAGATTTCATTTTTTATATACTCTCATCAAAGATCAATTTATGCGGTGAGATTTTCTTATGTCAACCCACCGTTTCGCTTAAGATATTCGGCCCCAAACGTTATGTCAATCCCTTTGACAAAAAGGTTGCATTTGCCACGATTTCTTATACCTTCTGAGTCATATCTCCGTATAAGGAAATAGTAGCCGCAGTTGGGATTTGGCAGGAAACGACCGACCAGCGGAGTGGAATAGATAATAAAAGAAGATTCTGTATAAAGGGATTCAGGAATGAAATTTAATCATATCGAAAAAGATGGCGTCGATATTATCGAA
>JAUUYJ010000378.1 GCA_030588275.1 Candidatus Zixiibacteriota bacterium
ACCAAAAAGAATAGAACGACCAACAGCATCATCCCTTTGGTTCCCTGACGTGCAAACGATATCCCGGTGGCGGCCCGCATAATCAGCGGAATATCGCCAAAGCGAGCCAGAATTTTTTTCTTCCGCGATATCGACCACCAAAAAAACAGTCCAATTAACGGAATCAGCAAAAACCCTAAAAAATATATTGGTTCAAAAAATCGCACTTACCGGTCGCTCCTCATCAGGGAATCTTTCTAAATAAAGTCTGACTTAATATTATTTCCAGCAAAAACAGTATCAGTCCGGCCAAAAGATAGGAAAAGAAAAGCTCTTCGTACTGCACATATTCATTGACGTTTATTTTGGTTCGCTCCATCAGATCAATTTCGGTATAAACCTGATTTAACTCATCTTCCGAACGGGCTCTAAAATATTTTCCACCGGTTATTTTGGCTATTTTTTGGAGCGATTCCTCGTCGATTTCATTCGGCAGATACTGATACCTTTTACCAAAAAGTGGGTCATAAACCGGATACATCGCCGTTCCCGGACGACCGGCTCCAATGGTATATATCTTGATTCCCATCGTTTTGGCAATGTTGGCCGCCGTCAGCGGGTCAATCTCCCAGTTGTTATTCACTCCATCGGTCAATAGAACAATAATTTTTGAGACCGCTTCGGAATGACGCAAGCGATTGACCGCATTGGCCAGAGCAATACCTATTCCGGTTCCATCGTCAACCATTCCAAAATCGACCTGAGCCAAAAACGATTTCAAAACACCATAATCAAGCGTCAACGGACATTGGGTAAAAGATGACCGGGCAAAGACAACTAACCCAATCCGGTCGTTGGCGCGCCGATCAATAAATTTATTCAGCTCTTCCTTGGCAACAAAGAGTCTGTTGTGCGGCTTAAAATCTTCCGCCTTCATTGACCCGGAAATATCCAGCGCCAGAATGATATCAATCCCCTCAGCATCAATGTCACGCTTCTGTGTTCCCGACTGAGGCCGCGCCATAGCTATGATAAAGAGGATCAAAGCGACCAGGCGAAGAAGATACAGCGTGGGGCGCAATCTCTGTCGGATCGTTCGCCGTCTGGCCTTTACCAGTTTGATATCGGAATAACGGACCGTGGCGGAACTCCGACCGGCTCTTGTGTAATGATGCCAGGCAACAGCCAGAATAACAACAGCCCCAACCGCCAGAATCAACCATCCGGGAACCTGTACAAAGAGTAAATCCCAACCGGCAAACTGGAGGATCGTCATGATACCTCCTCGCTATCCGAACTGGCATCGCCACCCACATCGTGGGTTTTTGATTCCACGTCGTCGGTTATTGGTTCCACATCGTGGGAACTATCGACAACATTAGCTTTGTCAGCTAACCGTTGACGTAATTCAGCCGGCGCATATTTAAGCATTGGATCATCATATTCGATCCCCTCATCAACAGCTACCGCCGTTAACATTGCTTGCGGTTGTGCAACGACGCTCTTGCGATGAATAACCAGTTCACGACCAACCGTTATCAGATCATAAGCAATCTGCCAATCGGCCCATCCCCTTTTGTCATCCGGGACATATTTGGCAAATTTCACCAAATCGGCATGGTCCAAAAACTGAATCGTACTGTTCTGAAATTTCTGATCGACGATCATATCGGTTAGAATCTCATCAATCTCTTCGGTCGTCAAATCGGTTGACAAAAAGTCAAAACGCATCCCGAGATATTTTCTAATAACCTCAGATAACTCGATGTAAAACAGTTTGAACTGCCCTTCATCCAGGT
>JAUUYJ010000024.1 GCA_030588275.1 Candidatus Zixiibacteriota bacterium
GAAATGGATTTTAAAAAAGTGAGCATAATTGGGCTGGCCTTGATGCTGATTGCAATAATCGGCTTATCCGGCTGTGGAGCATCAAAAGCATACGTTGACCAATCGGTAGCGGATGAACGGGCTCAAAGCAGTTCGGCTCTGGCAAAAGTTGAAAAAGAGATTGCCGAAAACAAGGCAGTTTTGGAGCGGATGCAGACGCTTCATTCGCAGTTAGAGCAAAAAACCGATCTGGCTATTAATCAGGCTAAGGGATTTGAGAATTATCAGATAATTTGGGAAGGCGAAGTCTACTTTGATTTCAACGCCACCAATATCTCGGTTGATGCTCAGGCAATCCTTGATCAGGCTGGCAACAAAATGTCAACGGACCGTTCGTCGGTGATGGAATTTGAAGGATTTACCGACCCCAGCGGATCGAAAGATCACAACTTTACACTGGGCCAAAAACGGGCCACCTCCGCTAAGTATTATCTGGTGGACAATTTTGGTATCAACCTGTTCCGGATGTTTTTGACCAGTCATGGTGAGACCAAGGCGGTTGATATGGGTGATGGCAAATCAGCCTATGCCAAGATGCGCAAGGTGAAAATGAAACTGTGGGGTAAGCCGTAAAGCTTATTCTGATTGAATTTGTAAAGGGTTGTTTGTTCAAACAGCCCTTTTTTTTATTGACGCTTATCCTATACTTAATGACACCCATGCCAGCGTAAATCCTAAAACCTGAGGGTTTTCGATATGACAAAATATTTTACAATTACCGGGATTTCAATATTACTATTTTTGAGTATAACTGGTTGCTTGGGCTCCGATTGTAGCCAGGATATTGAGGATCAAAATATGGCTATCGTCAGGCATATGCATGCTGAGGTAGCCAAAAAGAATATGGCGATTTTTGATGAATACCTGTCAACCGATTACATCAGGCATTGTCAGGCGATGCCGCCAGATCTTCAAGAGATGCGAGGGACAAAACAGTTTATAGGGTTTGTGACCGATTTTTATACCAATACCGCTCCCGATCTCAAAGAAACGATAGAGCTTATGATGGCCGACGATGACAAAGTCGCCTACGTATTAAAAATGACCGGCACTCAATCCGGAACAATGGGACAGCTACCAGCGAGTGGCAAGCAGTTTGAATTGACAAATATGGTAATACATCGGTTTGAAGAAGGTAAGATTGCCGAGACCTGGGTCAGCTGGGATAATGTCGCGATGCTTTCGCAATTAGGATTTTTACCTCCTCCCCCGCCGTCATCACTACCAATTACTGGCGATCCTGCCGACAGGTAAGCATTATAGGAGTAAGAATAATGGCCAAGATTTATACGAGAATTTATGCCGATGCGAATGGTGTGTCACACTTTGAGGATGTCGATGTTGATTTTGAAACTGTTGATTATGCGCCCCCTTCTCCACCTCTTGATGTTTCCGAAATGCAATCGGTAACGGGGTACGCCTTTTTGAGAGCGCCGGCGGGATGGTCGGGTGAGTGGCATCCTGCCCCCTATCGCCAGTTACACTTTTACCTGTCGGGTGAAGTTGAGGCACAGGTATCTGACGGTGAAGTGCGCCGATTTAGTGCCGGTTCAGCGGTACTTCTGGAAGATCTTTCCTGCAAAGGACATCGAAGTCGCACTATTGGATCATCTGATGTTCTGTTAGCAATAATCAGGATGGCTGACGAATCGGCTCCAAAAACCTAATTATTCTCAAGTTTATTGGCCACCTCTTGAGCCGGGATATGCAAGACCCGTTGGGGGAATGGAATCTCAATATTTTCCCGATTGAGAATTTTATACACGTTTTCTCGGATCGCATTTCCAATGCGCCATTGATCCCTGTTCGCTTCAATAAAAGCATAGATTCTAAAATCGAGTGATGATTCGCCAAAATTGATAAACTGAATGAACGGTTCCGGCTTTTTCAAGACGCTGGAATGGGCAACTGTCGCTTCAAGTAAGTATTTTTTGACAACATCAACATCGGAGCCATAGGCAACCCCGACATCCAGCTTGACCCTGATGGTTGGTTCCGGGTATGAGGTGTTATCAATCGTCATCTTTGATAGCTCTGCATTCGGGATAATCACCAGCGTATTTTCAAGCGTTAGAAACTTGGTGGATCTCAAGCCTATTTCATAAACGTCAAGTTTTCGCTGGTCGTTAAACATGACTCGGTCGCCAACCCGAAAGGGACGATCAATCATCAGAATAAATCCGGCGATCATATTGGCCAGCGTATCCTGAGCGGCCAAAGCGAGCGCCAGAGAACCGACACCAAGCACCGCAACCAATCCCTTAATATCAACTTCGAAGTGCGATAGAATTGCCATCAAGACGAGGACGATAACAATTGATTTAAAGGCCCTGTTGAATATCGGAATAAATTCATCATCAATCTGTGTTTTTGTCTTTTCGGCGATCCGTTTGGCGTACCAACCGGTAATACCGATGGTAAATCTGGTTACCATCCAACCGATAAGAACGGCGGCGGCGGTAAAGGTGATCCCTTTGAGCATCTGGTGGATTGCAGGTGAGATGAACTCAAATGATTTAAAGATGTAATCTATTTCGTACGCCATGCCACCGGTTAGAATCAGATAATAGATCGGCTGGCCTAACCCCTCGAACATAACATCATCCAGCGTGCTTTTTGTCTTGGTTACTACCCGAGTGACGATCAGAGACAAAATTAAACGAGTCAGCCAAGCGACAATAAATGACATGACAATGATGGCGAGGCTGAAAATTAATTTTTCAAGATACAACGGAATTCCGTACTGTTCCAGCATCACGCCTCCTAAAATTTAATTTCTACCCCGGCCGATTCAAATCGGGTTCGGACTCGAAAGGTATCAACGTGGACGGTAAACGGTTCCGAACGCTGGTACGGAATAATTGTGCCGAAGTCGTATTGATGATTTTCGTTTTGATCGACCCAGGCCGAAATTGTGTAATATCCGGGAAACAGCGCCGTTGAAAATTGAACCTGCCCGCGCTCCAGGCGGAGCGATTCTGCCCTGCCCTGCCCCTGTTTGACCGGTTTAAATTCAATTACTGTGGCATGTGAGAAAGTTGAATCGGTTGTTATAATGATGCCGCTGATGCTTCCCAGCGTATCGGTGCCGATCGTGGCGAATGAAAAAACAATTGACGAATCGGTGCTTTTATTTCCAGCCAGATCAACCAGATTTTCAGGGCTGATTATCAGCTGGTACTTACTTCCTAATTGCAATTGATTCGGCTTCAGACTGATTGTTATTGGGGTTGTTTTGGAAAGATCAACTCCAAGCGTATCATTCATTTCGTTGGTGATAAACGTTCCGGCCTTTAATAAATCAAAATTTATCGGTTCCGAGTAATAGAACTGCCATTCGTCTCCCGGATGAAAAACTGCTTCACTCGTTATTGCGGGAGTCTGATACAGAATCCGAGGTGGTTTTATGTCATCCGCTTCTTTATAAGTGAAGGATGAGGAAATAATTTTGAGAGAATCGTCAATAGTCGGATAAATCACGGTCTGGTCAAATTGTATGCCGTATTCGACACCGGCAGTTATAGTATTGAGATTGAACAAAAACTCCGAGGCTGGATAGGGTGAGATTGGCCAATAGATCGGGATATGGTAATCTGCCTTGCCGGAGTCATCGCTTACCTGCACAGAACTGAACAACAGGTCAGCTTTGGCTTGAGTCAAGCCATGACTAAATTTGATACGCCCGACTCGATCCAGATTTACCGAGGAGGATTTTATATGAAGTTTGCTGGCGTCGGATTTATTGAGACGGACACTTACATTCTCGATTGTTTTGGTATTGCTATTAAGGTTGGTGGCTGAGGAAGGCAAACCGATTGCTTCACTGTTGATGTTTATTTTCCGATTCTTGTTCTTGTCATCGAATGCGACCAGGAAATATTCACCCGGCGCAATGTAATCAAACGCATACTGCCCATCGTTACCGGTTTGTGTGATATAATTCGGCACCAACGAGTCGATCGTTTGTGAGCTATCTGGCATTTTTTCAAATAGCAGGAGAGTGACGCCGGGTGCTACCTTTCCGTTATTGTAAGCAATCCCTGAGATGCTTCCAGAATCAATACTATTTCCGGTAGAAAAAGCAAGACTGAATGCCTGATCAAGTTTGACGTTGTGTGCATCCTTAAGGTCCGTACCAAGGGTAAATAGGTATGTTTTATTGCTGTCGAGAGGTGCCTGTGGTCGGATAATAATTCTGTCTGATTTAATCTTTATCTTTGGTTCAACTTCAAAAGGTGGCGAGAAGTAAAGTGATTTGATAACCGTTTTGGGATTGATCGGTTCGTTAAATATAATTTCTATTTCGGTATCGAGATCAGTATTAATTTTGCCATTAGCTGGGAATGAGGCGAGAATTTGCGGCGGCTCTTTGTCAACCGGTCCACCGGGTGGAAATCCCTGTTTGGCACAATTCGTCAATAACAGAAAAAGCAGGAAAAGCAATATTAATAATGGAAATCTCAGCCGAATTGAAATCTGTTTGATCTTCGGGGTGAGCCAGGTCACTCTTTCATTTTCTCCTTGATTATGATGCTATCGGGATCAATATTCAGGGCGCGCTTGTACTGACGAGTTGCCTCATCGGTATCTCCCATTGCTTTGTAAACATCTCCCAAGTGCTCGTAAATTACGGCATCATCGTCAAGAAGGTCAACTGCTTTTTTTAGATTGGTCAGGGCCAGGTCATAATTTCCCAGCTTAAAATGAACCCAGGCAAAACTGTCAAGGTAAGCACCATTGTCGGGTGACATCTCAAGTGCCTTTTCGATCAGTTGCATGGCGTAGCGAAGCCTAAGGCCGCGATCGGCCAGCAAATATCCAAGATAGTTGTTGGCGGCGGCATGGTCGGGATACATCGCCAATAACTGCTCAAAGGTATCAACCGTTTTCTCAAACTGATCGTTACCTTCATAAGCGGTGCCCAAGGAAAACAGAAAGCGCCCGGTATCTTCCCGATTGACGCTGTGCCCCATACCGATTTTATAAGTGGAGATTGCTTTCTCCAAACTGTCCAACTGTCGATAGACAAATCCAAGACTAAGCCAGCCATCACAGAAGCTTGGCTCGGTTTCAATAACATCATCCAGAAGAGGAATCGCTTCGGAATATGTCTCTCGACCAATGGCGATCCGGGCCAGATAGAAAGAACTGAGGATATTATCATCCCCCATTTCAATTCGGCTTTTAAACAGAGAATCTGCCGCGTCCAGTTGACCATCGTTGAACAGCAAAATCCCCAGTCGTCTCTGTGCCACCCAATCGGAAGGAACTAAGGCGATCAGGTCGCGCGACGCTTCAATCGAATTTTTGAGGTCATTACGGGACAAATAGGCGGCTAACCTTTGGCGAAATATCCGCACATCATAAGGATCGAGTTCTTTGGCCTGATCAAGCGTTGTCTCCATCCGGTCCAGAGAATCGAGGGCATCATAGGTTGTGCCCAGGGCAAGAAAGGCATTGATGTTACTCTTTCCTGAATTGAGCTCTATGGCATTCTTAAAAGCGATTGCCGCTTCGGAGTAGCGACGGTCTTTTCCCAGTAAGGTTCCTAGCTCATGCCAGATGCGATAAGTATCGGATAGGCGGGATAGTTCATAGTAGGCGGAAATCGCTGAATCGGTTTGGTCAACGCTTCGATAATATCCGGCTAAATACCAATAAGCATTTATATTGTCAGGATCGAGAGCCACCGTTTGGCGGTAATAGGTCATCGATTGTTCCAGCTTATCGGACAGGCGAAGGCAATCGCCGATTAACAGATGCACTTCAGCCGTCTTGGGCTGAATCATCAATGCCTGTTCCAGTGCTTTTTCGGTTAATTTCTTTCTAAACAGGAGGCGGGAATAATCGGTCCGAATAACCGCCGATTCTGGGAAGTATCGTAACGCTTTTTCATACTCTATAAGAGCTTCGTCAAAAGCCTCGAACAGTTCCAAAAGGGAGGCGTTGATAAAGTGATTGTATCCGGTAGAAGATATTCTCGTTTCAGTCAGAGGAAGCGATTCATCCGGGATCGGGATCATTCTGGATTTTGAGGCGCATCCTGAGAATGAAGAAAACAGGATTAAAAACGACAGGAAAACAATTCCCTGCGAAATCCTGAATATATTGGCTCGTCGGCTCATAAAATTTTCCATACAATCTGTTATACGGAGTTAAGCGATTCTCGGTTATTTAATAATTCTAAAAAATCTCCGCTTCCCGACTTTAAAAAGCAGTCCCTCTTTTAAATCAAGTTCCAACTTATCATCTTCTATCCGCTCGTTATCCAGATACAGCCCCCCACCTTTGATCAACCGTCGTGCTTCTCCCCCCGAATTAACCATTTTGGTCTCAGTTAAAAGCCTGACGACCCAAATGGTCTGGCCCAAATTTGCAATAGAGAATTCCGGCACATCATCCGGGATACCTTTATCGGTAAACATACGACCAAATTCCTGACGGGCATGTTCCGCTTGATCTTTATCATGGTACATGGTAGCCAAGATTACTCCCAACTCCTCTTTCAGCAACTTGGGGTTTACCGTTTCAGAAGCCAGGTCAGCTTTGACCCGATCCAACGTCTCACGATCAGAGTCGGTTACCAGTTCATAGTAGGAATAGATCAGTTTGTCCGGGATAGACATAACCTTGCCAAAGATCTCGCGGGCCGGTTCATCAATGCCAATATAGTTACCGAGTGATTTACTCATCCGGTTGACCCCATCGACGCCGACTAAAATCGGCAGGGTCAGAACCGCTTGTGGTTTTTGACCGTATGCTTCCTGAATTTGCCGACCCGCCATGAGGTTGAAGGTCTGCTCTGTGGCACCGATCTCAATATCAGCCTTTATCATTACCGAATCGTATGCCTGCATCAGAGGATATAAAAATTCGTGTACAGCGATCGGCTTTTGATCTTTGTATCGCTTTTCAAAGTCGTCTCGCTCCAGCATCCGAGCGACGGTAAAATTGGAGGCCAGAGACATAATCTCCTTCAACCCCATCTTGTCAAACCATTCACCGTTGTAATGTACTTCGGTTTTTGACTCATCGACAATTTTAAAGAATTGATTCTTGTATGTTTCAGCGTTTGACATCAACTGCTCGTAGGCAACTTGTGGCCTCGTCGCTGACCTTTCGGAGGGATCTCCGACCAGACCGGTGTAATCACCAATAATCAAAACGACCTGATGACCTAAATCCTGAAACTGGCGCAGTTTTCTCAAACCGACGGTATGGCCAAGATGAATGTCAGGTGCAGTAGGATCGAACCCCTGCTTGACACGCAACGGGGTATCGGTTTCAATCGATTTCTTCAGACGGGCGGTAAATTCATCCTGGGGCAAAAGGGATACGACCCCTTTGTTGATGATCTCCAATTGACGCTTTATATCACTCTCTATCATACTCTTAAAGTCGGTCTTTTCTGTTTAATTTTCACCTTTGTTTCAATCGAATAACTATAAGGAATGTAAATTCAAATGGCAATGATTTTCCTTGCCGGTCGCTTTGTGGATGTGTAGGTTTCCGAAATGTCAAAGATAAATGGAAAAAATAGCCTGATATCAGGACTTTGGTATCGCCGTCCGACTCTCTGGGTTGCTGTCGTTCTTCTAACCTGTATTATCTGGGGGGGGATCCGAACTTATAATATCTATAATTATGAGCTCCCCTCGATTGAAGAAGTCTATAACATTGAGCCACCCCTAAAGACGAAGATTTATGCTTCTGATGGCACACTTTTGCAGGAATTCTTTAATCAGAACCGAGCCTTAACCCCGTTTCACAAAATGCCACCCCACCTGATTGAGATGCTTATCTCCGTTGAGGATCAGGAGTTCTACTCGCATTGGGGTATCAATATGCGTCGCATATTTATCATGGCGGCGACAAATCTAATGAAAATGAAGATCAAGGGTGGGGCTTCGACCGTTACGCAACAATTGGCCCGAATGCTCTTTTTGAATCGGAAACAGACTCTGGGACGGAAAATCAAGGAGGCTCTGACCGCTGTCAAGCTGGAACGGACCTACTCCAAATCAGAAATTCTGGAAATGTATCTCAACCTCTACTATTTCCATCGCGCCTATGGTGTTTCCTCCGCCGCTCACGCCTTTTTTAATAAACCGATTGGGGAGTTAAGCGTTTCCGATTGCGCCATACTTCTGGGGATGCTTAAAGGGCCGGTTATAAACTCTCCCTTCAATAATCCTGATAAAGCACTCCAAGCCCGGAATCGAGTTCTGTTTGCTTATTTCAAGAATGGTGGTCTCGATAGGGGTGTTTATGATTCTTTGAGGGTCTTACCGCTCGAATTTAATCCGCCTGAAAAAGAACCGGGAAAGGCTCCCTATTTTACTGAGTATATCAGGCAGTATATTGAAAAAATATATGGCGTCGATAAGCTTTACAACAGCGGCTTGACCGTTTATACCACTTTGGACTGGCCCTTGCAACAGGCGGCGGAACTGGCGATTAAAAACCATCTTGATTCTTTGCAGGCCAAGATAGATTCCCGATACAGTATCAATAACCCCAAATATACTGAGGTATTGCGCGATACGTTGGATGAGAATGGGGATAGTGTCCGGGTTTATAAACAGATTCAGGGGGCGGCCGTATCAATTGAGAACATTACCGGAAATGTTCTGGCGATGGTTGGTGGGCGAGATTTCAATAAGACAAAATTTAATCGTGCCGTTCAGGCTCCCCGCCAGCCGGGATCAGCGTTTAAACCGTTTATCTATACCGCCGCGATTGACAATGGATGGACCCCCGATTCGATCCTGTTTGATAATTCGATTGTTCTTGATATCCCCGGAAGTAAAGATTGGCGACCACACAATTTTGACGATAAGTATCTGGGACGGATGACAATCCGAACCGGGTTAAAAAAATCCCGAAACATGATCGCCATAAAGCTATTGTTAAAGATACGCCCGGAACTTGTTATCTTCTATGCGAAAGAGATGGGGATTAAATCTCCGCTCCGAGCCGTTCCGTCGCTTGCCATTGGAACCAGCGAGGTCTTTCTTCAGGAATTGGCTTCCGCTTATACCGTCTTCCCCAACGGTGGAATACGAATTGAGCCGCGCCATATCATCAAGATTGAAGATCGCTACGGAAATATCCTTGAGGATAACAGCGTTGTGGCAAAAGAGGAGGTCCTCTCTGAGACGACCGCCTATATCATGGTAAATATGATGCAATCGGTGATGGAACCGGGTGGGACCGGCTACGGAGCCAGATGGCGTGGATTTACTCGTCCGGCAGGTGGGAAAACCGGAACTTCGGACGATTTCCGGGACAACTGGTTTATGGGGTACACACCTCAAGTTACTTCCGGAGTCTGGGTTGGTTTTGACGACAACACCTCTATCGGGTACAACATGACAGGCTCGGCCAATGGTTTGCCGATATGGACCAAAATTATGCTGGCGGCTCATCAGGACCTGCCAGTTGAGGATTTCGAGGTGCCAACCGGTATCACCGTTGTTGACATTTGTTCCGAAACCTCGGAGTTGGCCACGATTCATTGTCGGGAAATTATCCATGAGGTGTTTACCGATTATACGATTCCGACTGAAAGCTGTCACATTCATACCGAGGCAGGTATATCGGTTGATGATCCTTCCGGGCAACCGCCCGATACAAGCGATACTTTTCGGTTTTAGGCTACTGCTTTTGGGTATTTAATGAACCGTTTCGCCAAGGCTCAGGAATTAGAAGGACTATTAGGCAGTATCTCGATTCCTTGCGTACTTTGTTTCTTCTGTAGATACGTTGACGCGCCGTCGCTTCGCTCCTACTGCTACTAAAAACTGCTTGACAAACAGTCGTTGTATAATTAATTAGTGGCTCACCGTTTTAGTGATGCCGGAGTGGTGAAATTGGTAGACGCAGGGGACTCAAAATCCCCCGATGGCAACATCATGTCGGTTCGATTCCGACCTCCGGCACCATTATCAATGGTTTTTGGGAAATTCAATTATCTCCAGAAAATACAAGTCTTTCTGTACCCCCCGACAGCCGCATTGAGTCAGACCTCAGGCACCATTACCAATGGCCATTGTGATTCCATATACTGATTTAAAGAAATTAACTAATCAGCATTATTGCCCAACCGGTTCATACTTGGCAACAGCTCAAAATAGTAATTGATATACTCTTCAAATAATGTTCAATAATCTAAATGCCGGATGACGTTAGCATCCTATTATAAACCTCTCCAACATTCATCAATCCCTAATAAACGACCAAGCGTTCAAGCAGAACGGTAAAACCTACTAGTCGTTATCGCCAGAACCTTCTGCCTTTTTCGCTTTTAGTGAGGCTTCCTTCTTTTTCTGCTTTTCCAGTCTGTTCATCTCTGCTTTTCTTTGGTCAACCAGATTATTTATTCGGGGAAAATCCTTTCCAAAGTCTCGCATCGCCATTACTTCAAAGATGGAATAATCATGAAAGCTTGAGATGAAGCGAAGATTGGTCATATTCACGACTTCATCATCGCTTAATGCAACCTTATCTATTCCACCAAGAGCCGAGGTTGATAATTTGGCGAAGATCGGCGCATATACTTTACTGGTGATTTCACCCGCTATCATAATATAAAATATTTCAGTAGAAATTGAGCGACCGGTTATTATTTCCTGCCACGAATCTCCCCTTGCACGTACCTTGGCGATCTGATTGATGGAAGATTTCGTCCTTGTGGCAATTAACAGAATTACCGGAACATCCTCGATATCGACACCCTGTTTGATTATGACATCTACCTGACCGGCTTCAACTTCAAAATGCTTCGCGGCGGCGGTTAGGTACGATTGGTCGAATTCGCTCGCCGTGACCAGTCCAGCTATCCCAAAGCAGAACAAGGCTACCAGTATTATTGGAAACTTTGCGTAACGCATATTATCTCCCCTTATCTAATATATTATTCGATTTGTGTGTAGAACCCAAGATGTTTCTGAAAGGAATATAGCGTAATTTTAGAAATAGTACAAGAATTATGAACGAGTATTATTGATCTGCGAAAATCTGTCGTGATGTACCACTTGACTCAAATGATTATTCCTATTTCATGAGCAGCATCTTTTTTGTTACAACCTGCTTTTCAGTTGTGATGCGATACATATAAACTCCGGTCGCTACCGTTTTCCCATCCTCATCCTGGCCATCCCAAACGGTTTGATATTGACCAGTCGATCTGTTTTGGGCTACCAGCGTTTTAATATGTTGGCCAAGGATATTATAGACAGCAATATTAACATATCCGGAGGATGAAAGATTATACTCAATTGTAGTCGTCGGATTGAACGGGTTAGGGTAATTTTGCTTTAGTTCAAACTCAATGCGATATTCGTTGATATCATCGATATCGGTTGGGATTTCCAATTCGATAAAAAAGCCGCCTTCGGTGGAAAACTCCCCATCGGATGATTGGCCCGAACTGGTTAGGCCTGTCATCATCTGACAAGTTAAATTATCTGAACTTGACTTCCCCCCTCCGGAGTTGACAGTCAGTTGCTTGTGCGATAAAGTTTGCCCTATCGCCGGCAGGGATAAAATCAGAAGGGCCATCATCGGAATCAATATCTTTTTCATACCGCCTCTTTTTCGTTTATTCTACCTTTTGCTTCTCTCGTACCAACGGTCTTTTTATTTAGTGACTAATAGTTTTCAATATTTCGCTAATTGGCATACTTTAAGACTTTAAACGTCGCTCCATTCTGTATTCTCATTTTACTTCTTATTGTGGCTCTGTTCGCCTGTTCGATATATGATTCCCAAAACTGGACCGGACTGTTAGTACCATCAACGTTCATTGTTCCATTGGCAATAATGGAAATGTCTGGTGCCATCTCAATAATCGCTCCCGATTCAATCGTTAGGGTGCGACCTACAGGGATAGTCACGTTTGAAGCCATATAATGCGGTCCATTTGACGACGTAAGCGGTCCACCGTTACCATCATAAACTTCACCCTCTAACCAGGGGCCAAGCCTAAACGAAATTGAAGTTGACTTGAGATTCCCAACGGCGCAAATATTTAGTCCGCCGGGTGATCCATCGGTCAGATAGCAGGCTGGATTTGTCGTATCATTGATAGCGGTGCGAAGATATGCCGGACTCAGGTTTGCATCATTTATCCGACCATCTACTAAGATTGAGCCATCTGGCCTGAAGAGATAGACTTCATCTGGTGGGCCCTCGGCGTTCCCGTGTACGGTGTTGTTAATTCGATAGACCAGCATACCAATTTTTGGAATTGAACGTTCAAATATATTCCAGTTCGTTGATCTGAATTCGACGATGAAAAACTCATCGGTCGAGTACGGAGAATTGATTCTATAGACATTGCTATCGGCCATTCCAAGGACGTTGAGTTTATAGACGCCTGGTTCTGAGATTACCGGAATTGAATCGATCCAATGGCCATATTTAAACTGCATATAAGAACTTGTGTACTGCGGCGGATCGGCGTTCCACTCCATCAAATCCCAGCTACCTACCGGGTTGAGATGTGATGCCGCCGAATCATAATGATACAGGTCCGGGGCACCCATCGAGTGGAACAACTCGTGGCATAAAACACTTACATCATAAGCCCATTCAATTTGGAGATTATAATCGAGTGCCTTTGCCCCATTTATATCTACCTCATACTTATAAATTTGATAGCGATGAGGCCAGAGAAGGTCACCCCAATCACCCGTCCCGCCCCTGATAATAAAGCAGATATTATCAACAAAACCATCTGCATCACCATCAATATCTAATTCAACCGGTATCTCCGCTTTGATAGCTTCAAGGGCGTCCCGCAAAAGATCCTGTTCTCTATCCATTCTATCAAGGAAATCTGTGTATCCATCCTCATTATCAATTGAATCATATGGTTGATAGTAGTTTCGCTCTTTGCTATCCTGATACGAAAGGTTTGTGTTTGAATCGCATGAGGGATAAATGGTCGTCTCTATATGGAGCCTCTGACGTGAAACGGACCAATAATAATTACGAAGCGAATTTCTACTTGGAGCAGTATCTTCGTTGAAAGTAGAATCAAAATAACTTCGAGGTGTAACAAACTCAGAGTCATCGGCGAAACGAATCAAGACCGAGAGGTTGTTAAAATCACCCAGCGTTGGTGCTTTTGACGCATCCAGGATAGATCTGAAATCATCAATCCGAGTCTGATAATCATCCGGTAATGGGTCGGCACCATGCTTCATATTATTCTGCCCCGGAACATCTATTCCGACAATTTTGGCTGAGGGGATAGCTTTTTCGTTTTCATATTCGGCATAAACCCAATAGCGGGTCACTTGATCTTTAACGATTGTGAAGCCATCAGTATCGTGCAGGCGACGATAGAATTCGTCGCCGGAAATAAAACATGTGACCGAGTCTCCGTTCGGCTGAACGATGACACGAGGAATGTCTCTCAGGTAAGCTGCCTCCGATACCGCACTAAAAAGCATCGCGGCAAGAAGAAGCATTGCCAATATTTGGCCAGCACTTTTCATTTGATATCGATCAATCTCCAGTTGGGATTCTCAACGATGCTCCATTTTGAATGTTCAACTTTCTACTAAGCCGCATCTTGGTAATCAACTCAGTACCGTACTCTTTGAATTCAATCGGAACAATAGTTCCGTCAGCCGTTAATAAACCATTGGCCGTTATAACTCCATGAGCATAAAAAACAATCTTTGTACCCGGCTCGATGGTTAAGGTTTGGCCGTTCGGAACGAGAACCTCTTCCCCAATCAGGTAAGGCCCCCCGTCCACCGTAAGAGGTCCGCCATTGCCATCATAGACGGACCCAAAAAGCAGTCGATCAGATACAACATCAAATGTCATGACATCTTCAATAGGTCCGATGTTTTCGATTGCTATCCCGCATAAAGATCCATCTAACATGAAACAACGATTATTGGTTGTATCGTTAAAATTTGCTCTGCCACTTGCGTCCAATGCGGCCAGATCAACATACCCATCAAGTAAGACATCGCCGTAAGCCCTATATATGTACACTTCATCAGGTGGGCCGTTACTGTTTCCCAAACCGTCAAGTTCTGAGTTTATTCGATACACTAAAAGACCATCAAACATAGGTAAGCTTAATTCAAATACTGATGTGGCCTTATTCCGAAATTCAAGGACAAAATATTCCGATCCGGAAAATGGAGATGGGATTCTAAAAAGATTGCCCAAAGAATCGGTAAGAGGGTTTAATTGATATGAACCCGGCCGGGTAATCCAGGGAATTGAATCTATCCATTTGCCGTACCGGTATTTCATATAACCACCCATATGAGCGGGAAAATTGGCCTGATTGCCCATTAATCCCCAGGGGCCGATTGGTTGTAAATATTTGTAGGCACTGTTGTAATGATACAGGTCCGGGGCACCAAAGACATGAAACATCTCGTGGCAAATCACACCATTATTAAGTCTGTTGTCGAGGTGAAAGGTATAGTCAAATACTCGATATCCGTTTAAGAAGACCTCTTGACTTATAAGAACCCATCGGTGCGGCCATAGCAGACTGCCCCATCCATCCGGGTCACCACGAATAATGAAATTAATGGCATCAACTAACCCGTCACCATCCGCATCAATATTGAGACCGCCGGGAACCTCTGACTCGATTGCGGCGACGGCGTTATTTAACAGAGTGTGTTCTCGGAACATGCGCTCTTCGGCGGTAGAATACCCGACGGTTCCAAGCGAATCGTACTGATAATAAGCGCGGGGGTATTGATCTTGATAGGATAGATTTACCGAGGCATCACTAACCGGAAAAAAGTGGGCAGTAAGTTCAAGCTGACCGTACGAAACCTCTTTATAATAATTAATCTGCGAATTCTGAGCCATGGTCTGATCATTAAACATATCTTCGTAGAATGAGCGTGGACGAGGGAATTCCGTATCATCGCTAAAACGAATAAAGATAGTGACGGCCACTACAGAACCGGTCGTAGGAGCATTAACAGCGTTTTTGTCCGGGATGAGTAGAAGTTGGCGTCTGGCCAGGTACTGCTCTTCTGAAATTACTAATCCCGGTTGGATAGAATAATCAGCCGGATTGTCTCGACCGGCTATAAGATTACTTGCGACCAGGCTCTCCCCCGACGCTTGAGCATAAAAGAAATACCCGGACTTGTGATCTTTAACGATAGTATAATTGTTCGCATCATGCACTCGATGATAGAACTCATCACCCGTGATGAAGCAGGCGACCGTATATCCATCCGGTTGCACCAATGTGATAGGAACATTGGTCAGAAAGGCGGCCTGCGGAATTGATCCGCAAAAGATGGCAACTAATAGGATTGCCATCGAAGCGGA
>JAUUYJ010000382.1 GCA_030588275.1 Candidatus Zixiibacteriota bacterium
ATGAAAATCATGCCGCATCGTTATCCGCTTCTTCTGATTGATCGTATCCTTGATCTGGAACCGGGCAAGAAGGTTGTTGCTCTTAAGAATGTGACGATCAACGAGCCGTTTTTTGTGGGTCATTTTCCGGGGCACCCGATTATGCCGGGCGTCTTGATCGTTGAAGCGTTGGCGCAGGCAGGTGGTGTGTTGCTTTTAAATGCCGTCGAAAACCCGGAAACAAAAGTGGTTTATTTTATGTCGATAGATAAGGTAAAATTTCGCAAGCCGGTTGTACCGGGCGATCAACTTCGTTTTGAACTGGAGATGCTGTCATTCAGGCGCAATACCTGTCGGATGCAGGGGAAAGCTTATGTTGGTGACAAGGTTGTCACCGAAGCGACCCTGATGGCGGCGATAGTTGACAAATGATTGATAAAACAGCCATAATTTCAGCCGATGCTAAGATTCACGAGTCGGTTACCGTTGGTCCCTTTTCAATAATTGAGGGGGATGTCGAAATTGGTGAAGGGACGACTATCGGGTCGCACGTTCTGATCGCTGATGGAGCGCGGTTGGGAAAGAATGTCCGGATATTTCAGGGAGCGGTCATCGGATCAATCCCGCAGGATTTAAAATTTGAGGGTGAGGATTCGCTGGTTGTTATAGGTGATTCCACCACCATTCGAGAATATGCGACGATCAACCGGGGAACTAAGGAGTCTGGTTCAACCGATGTCGGCAAAGATTGCCTGATAATGTCGTACGCTCATGTCGCCCATGATTGCAAGTTGGGGGACGGAATCATCATGGCTAATTCGGTAAATCTGGCCGGCCATGTTATCATCGAAGATTATGCCATCATCGGCGGTATCGTTCCGGTTCATCAGTTTGTCCGAATTGGGGCGCACTGTATGATCGGTGGCGGTTTTCGGGTACCTCAGGATGTGGCTCCGTTTTGTCTGGCGGGTGGTTATCCACTCAAAGTTGCCGGGCTTAACCTGATTTGTTTGCGCAGAAAAAAATTCCCAAGAGAAGCGATTGGACATCTTCAGGAGACTTTCAAACTCCTCTTCTTTTCCAACCTGAACACCAAGCAGGCGATGGTGCGGATCAAAGATGAGGTTGAACTCAGCCCGGAAGTTGCTCAGGTGATTGCCTTTGTTGAAAAATCGACCCGAGGCATCATGAAATAAAGTGAACAGCAAATTGCTTGTTGTGGCATCATTGGACAGCTGGATGATAACATAGTTTTGGTCCTGGGGATGAAAAAAAAGAAAATAAATATGGAACAGGTTAAATACGGAGTTATCGGGGTTGGATCGTTGGGGCGGCATCATGCTCGCTGGGCTGGGCAAATTCCGAGTATTGATTTTCAGGGTGTTTTTGACAGCGATTCCAAGCGGTCCAAAGAGATTGGCAAAGAGTTAAACTGTCAGTCTTATGATTCGCTTGATGCTCTTCTTGACCAATGCGATGCGGTGTCGATTGCGGTGACCACCTCCAATCATCTAAAAGTTGCCGAGCAGGTAATATCTGCCGGGAAGCATCTCTTAATTGAAAAACCGATCGCGGTTGATCTGAATGAAGCTGACAAAATAATAAACGGAGCGGAGAAGGCTGGCGTCAAACTGATGGTCGGGCATATTGAGCGGTTTAATCCGGCTTTAAAATGTTTGGCCGATTATAATCTGGCGCCCCGTTTTATTGA
>JAUUYJ010000177.1 GCA_030588275.1 Candidatus Zixiibacteriota bacterium
AACAAATTGACCGGATTGAGACCAAAATAAGTTGAGGGTATGTTTGGTAATGCCAAAATACTGGCTTTTCATCAAACCTCAAGGCGCTTTTACCCCGGAATAAACAGTATCAGGCCGGACAATTTCTTCGGCCTGATCAATCTCCTTAAAAATCTAAATGTAACCTTTTGGTCTGAGTCTAATTCACCAGGCATATTACCGCATATTGCGGCCTCATCACAGACTGTTGTCTTAACCTTTGATGATGGATATAAAGAGAATATCGATGTTCTGCATCAATTGTGCAGAGATGGGATTACGCCAATTCTTTTTGTACCGACTGCCTTTATTGGCAAGACCAATAGTTGGGATTATGCTTCCTCTCTGTTTCCAGCAGAGCATATCGACCGCATAGATATTAAGTCATTATCAGATGCCGGCGTGATCATTGGTTCGCATGGCCTGTCGCATCATGCTTTGACTACCATGAGTTTTAAACGTATCACAGACGAACTGGAGCTGTCAAAGAAAACGCTTGAAGATGTAACAGGTCGGGGAGTGGATCTTTTGAGTTACCCTTTTGGACGGACGTCTTTGGGAATCAATCGCCTTGCAGTAGAAACAGGGTATAGGCATGGGATGGTTTTGAGCGATTCACAAATTTTTAATAATATTGAAGAGAACGACAAGCTTTCCAGATTTTCTCTCGTCCGGACGGCTATTTATTCAATCGACAATTACTATTCGATTAGGGGCAAACTGCTGGGACGGTCAAAATGGGAGGTATTCAAAAACGGTATAATAAATAATCTGGCGGCGGGGACAATTATTAGTTCGCCACGCCTTAAATAAGTCGATCCCAAGCCGAAACTTCTTGATATATTGATTGATGTTGCCTATCCTTTTTTTTCATCATTTTTCTCGTTGTGCTTATTAATTTGTGTTTTAGCTTTTTTGAAATTCTTTATGGAGCAATGATATGATCGATTGTACGATTAGTAAACTGAGCGAATTTGTCGGGCAGGAAGTCCGGCTATCCGGCTGGCTTTACAACAAACGTTCCAGCGGAAAAATAAAATTCTTGATGGTGCGAGACGGGACCGGCCTAGTGCAGGTGATTATGGTCCGGGATGAGTTGGCCGAGGATATATTTTCCAAATTCGGAGATTTGACGCAGGAGAGCTCCATAATCGTCTGCGGAACGGTTCGAGCCGAACCTCGTTCTCCGGGTGGGTTTGAAATCGGTCTGACCAATCTGGAGATTGTTCAGATTGCCGAACCGTACCCGATCACCAAAAAGGAGCATGGGGTTGATTTTCTTCACAACAACCGCCACCTGTGGCTTCGGTCGTCGCGTCAGTTTGCTATCATGCAGATCAGAAATCAGGTAATATTTGCGATTCGGGAGTTCTTCCATAAGCGTCAATTTGTCTTAGTTGATTCTCCGATATTAACAGGATCGATTGGGGAAGAGGCCTCGACGTTATTCTCAACCGAATATTTTAAGATGGGCAAAGCGTATCTGGCGCAGACCGGCCAATTATATATTGAGGCGGCCTGTATGGCGTTTCGCAATGTTTTCTGTTTTGGACCTACCTTTCGGGCTGAGAAGTCGGATACACGTCGGCATCTGACCGAGTTTTGGATGATTGAGGCGGAGATGGCTTACTGTGATTCGGAAGGAAGCATGAAATTGCAGGAGGAGATGATCTCGTATGCGGTTGCCTCGGTTTTGGAAAACTGTGGTGAGCATTTGGTCAAGCTGGAACGAGACATTTCCAAATTAGAACAGATCAAAACGCCGTTCCCTCGGATCGATTATGGAGATGCAATAAAAACCCTGCAGGAGAAGGGATCAAAAATCCAATGGGGGAATGATCTCGGAGCCGAAGATGAAACAATCATCTCGATGATGCATGACAAACCGGTCTTTATATGCAATTACCCGCGCGCGGCGAAAGCTTTTTATATGAAGGAAAATCCGGACGACCCCAAAACGGTTCTTTGTTCTGACCTTTTGGGGCCAGAAGGTTACGGCGAGATAATCGGTGGTTCTCAAAGAGAGGACGACTATGACAAACTCCTGGCCAAAATCAAAGAAGAGAAATTGCCTGTTGATGCGTACGAATGGTACCTCGATCTGCGCAAATACGGTTCGGTACCGCATTCGGGGTATGGTCTCGGAATTGAGCGTACCATCACCTGGATTTGTGGTATCAAGCATATCCGGGAAGCGATACCCTTTCCCCGTATGATGACAAGACTTTACCCCTGATCCGGAGAGCTGTGATGTCTGATGCAACTGAAGAGAACAAAGCTTTGTATGATTTCAAAAAAATAGAAGCGAAGTGGCGCCAGAGATGGGATGATGACAAGCTGTTTCAGGCACCGGAAAAGCTGTCTGAGGCTGAGAAGAAATTTTATCTGTTGGTTATGTTTGCCTATCCTTCCGGTGACATTCATATGGGGCATTTTCGTAATTATACCATAGGTGATGCGGTCGCTCGGTATAAAATGATGCAGGGGTATAAGGTGCTTCATCCTTTCGGGTGGGATGCTTTTGGCCTGCCGGCTGAAAATGCGGCGATCAAAAACAAGCGTCACCCCAGCGATTGGACGACATCCAACATCGAAGTTTCGCGTGATACTTTGAAAAAAGTCGGTGTCTCGTTCGACTGGAGTCGCGAGATCGTTTCCTGCGATCCGACCTATTATCGATGGTCGCAATGGATATTTTTGCAGATGTTTGAAAAAGGGTTGGCCTATCGTAAAAAAGCTCAGGTCAATTGGTGCTCCAGTTGCAATACCGTTTTGGCCAACGAGCAGGTTATAAATGGCTTGTGCGAGCGGGACGATCAGCCGGTTGAAAAGCGTGATTTGGAACAGTGGTTTTTGAAGATTACCGACTATGCCGATCGTCTAATCGATTCTCTTGATGACCTGCCCGGCTGGCCCGATTCGATGAAGGCGATCCAGAAGGAATGGATTGGTCGGTCTCGTGGGTGCGAGATTGATTTCACCATTGAAGAAAGCGGCGACAAATTACCAATTTTCACAACTCGCCCCGATACTGTTTATGGTGTCACCTTTATGGCGATTGCACCGGAATCTGAAGTTGTCAGTAAACTGAATATCCCGGAGGATCGCCGAGCAGCGGTTTCTGCTTATATAGAAAAGGCGAAATCAAAGACGGAAGTGGAGCGGGCGGCGGCAGAGGAAAAAGATGGAGTCTTTACCGGGTGCTACGCACTAAATCCGTTTAATGGTGAAAAGATTCAGCTCTGGGTGGCGGACTACGTCTTAGCTGGTTACGGTACCGGAGTGGTGATGGCAGTGCCGGCTCACGATCAACGGGATTTTGAGTTTGCTCGGAAATATGATATACCGATCAAGGCGGTTATCAAAACGGCTGGCGGCGAGATGCCTGACCCAACTGATATGTCAGAGGCATTGACAGCCCCTGGTGAGATGTTTAATTCCGGCCAGTTTGATGGAACGTCTGGGGTTGATGCGATTGGAGTCGTAACAGCAAAAGCGGAGGCGGACTCGTTGGGCCGAGCCCATACCAATTATCGGTTGCGCGATTGGTTGATTTCTCGTCAGAGGTACTGGGGTACTCCGATTCCAATCGTTCATTGTGCCAAGTGTGGAGCGGTACCGGTCCCTGAAGATCAATTGCCGGTTCTGCTACCGAATGTGACCAATTTTCTCCCCAAAGGGCGTTCTCCACTTGATGATGTGGCCGAATTTGTCAATACAAATTGCCCCAAGTGCGGGGGAGAGGCGAAGCGTGATACCGACACAATGGACACTTTTATCTGCTCCTCGTGGTATTTTCTGCGCTATCTCGATCCGCACAATGACTCTGCCCCGTTTGCAACCGATGTCGCCAATCAATGGCTTCCGGTCGATCAGTATATCGGGGGTGCGGAACATGCCGTCGGGCATTTGATCTACTTTCGGTTTTTCACAAAATTTTTGAGTGATATTGGGTTGTTGAATGTCGAGGAGCCGGTGACCAATCTGTATAATCATGGCATGGTCAACGATGAAACCGGCGCAAAAATGTCCAAAACCAAAGGGAATGTCGTCTCCCCGATCGGTTTGATAGATGATTACGGCGGTGACGTGACTCGGTTGGCGATGTTTTTTAAAGCTCCGCCGAATGTCCCGATTGACTGGTCCACCGATCTGGTCGCTAATATGGGTAAATTTGCCTATAAGCGGTTCTTCTCACTGATTGAGAATATTCAAGACCAGAGCGAAGTTGAGCCTGTTGAGCTAAAGGCTTACTTTAAGCAGGCTGATTTGACCGTTGATCAGTTTCGTACTTATGTCGCTTTGAACCAAACGATTAAGCTGATTACCCAGGATATGGACAATATCCAATTTAATACCGTCGTGGCGGCTCTGATGAAATTCCTCAACGGATTCTATCCTGAGAAATTAGAGAACAAGGCGCTGGTCGATTATTGTGTTCTAAAGCTGATCCAGCTGATCGCTCCTTTGGCACCGCATCTGGCCGAGGAAATGTGGCAGATGGCGGGTCAATCGGAGTCGATATTTGTCTCATCCTGGCCGATATACGACGAAAACGCTATTGTGGCCGACACGATAAAGATAGCGGTTCAGGTCAATGGTAAATTGCGTGGAGAAGTTGAAGTTGACTCGGAGGCTGATGATGTGACAATAATATCTTCAGCTAAGAGTGCCGAGAAGGTTGTGCCGCACCTTGAAGGGAAAAAGATCATCAAAGAGATCTACGTTAAGGGTCGCTTGGTCAATTTAGTAGCAAAGTAACGGTTATAATCTAAAGATCATTCCGGCGGCTTGAGGAAATAACTTGGCCGCCTTTTCTATTAACCTATTACAAGGTACACATAATATATCTTATGGGACGTTGTTGTTTGCGGGAGGTGGCTTCCCCTAATTCTTTGATAACGATTTTATGAATTTGTCAGCTTTAGCTGTGGTTTCCAAATATTCAGCTTCTGGAATGGAATCGACCACTATTCCACTACCGGCAAAATGACAAAACTCTTTTTTACCTGCATCGTAATAGCCGGTTCTGATTGCAATTGACGAGTCGAGATTCTTTTCATCTTTAATTACGAAAAAGCTTCCACAGTAAACGTCACGCGAGTGTGGCTCCAGTTTGTCGATCAGCTCCATCGCCTTTTTCTTTGGACATCCGGTAATAGAACCGCCTGGGAAGGCGTCTAAGAGCAGATCGAGACAGCTTTTTCCCTCATTCAGCGTAGCGGTAACATTAGAATACATCTGAATCAGGTTATCGACAACAAACGTTGATTTGTGATCTGACACCTTGACGGAGCCGTATTCGCAGTTTTTTCCAATATCGTTTCGGATCATATCGACGATCATTGATAACTCCGAGCTTTCCTTGGGTGAACTGGTTAGTTCTGAGGTCAAGGCTTTGTCATACTTGTCAAATCTGAGTGTTCCTTTGATTGGTTGCGACAAAACTTTGCCATCGGTCACATTTAGAAAGCATTCCGGGGAAGTTGAGATTATCCTGTAATCGCCAGATTCAAAGTAGCAGTAATATGGGGCCGGGTACGTTTTCCATAAATCGATAAACAGCCTCCGAGGGTCCAGGT